>NZ_SJNS01000010.1:0-119344 GCF_004331005.1 Acinetobacter sp. ANC 5045
CATTTTGAAGTTTTAATCTAAACTTCCAAATCTGGCTCATCAATTTTCTGACTTAAATTTCGCTCAAATAAACTTCGAGTAATTTAAACCAATCAATCAATGAAATATCTTCGATCAATCAATCAGTAAAAATCCACACAAGTTGTTCTTCATAATCTCTTAATGATTTCCTGTTATTTCGTCAATAACAGCACCAATTCAATCAACACTGCGTTGGTGTGTTGCGTATTCTATACAGTTTTTGAATAGACGCAATATATTTTTTAGTTTTTTTCAAAAAAAGCACCATCCGCCCAAATTTTAGACGCATTTCATATTTTTATCACACTTTTCTTATAATTTGTCTTTTTTTCGCACGTTACTGGATTGGTTTTTAAATAAATCCTTTTAAGGCGATAACAAAAAACAACCAGCTCAATGGAGCTGGTTGCAAATCAACATTAATTGGCTTGTTCTGCAAGCCATGACATGAATTTTTGTCGCTCTGCTTTAGTGGCTTGTTGCCACAATTGAATCAATTGTTGCTCTTTGCCCTGTGTTTGTTTTGCTGTAGGCAATGTTACTGAGGTGGTTTTCTCAGATGGCAACACTGCTGCCGCGGTATAAACTGCTGCTGGCTGATTGACCGCAGCACTATTTTGAGTGGTATCTACAGTTTTATTAAGCCAACTACCACCTAACCAACCAGTTGAGTTTACTTTAGCACCTGTTTGTTGTACCAGCAACTGATTCTTTTGATTATATAAACCAACGCTTGGTTGATCTTTGAATTCTTTTGCAGCATCGAAGTCTTTAGGTGGATTTACCAAAGCGAGTCGATAGTTTTCGCCATCTTGAAGAATTGGGGTTTTGAGTGTAATGACGTCTGATTTTAAAATATCGTGCGCACCATTATGATGTTCAAAATATTGTTGATAACGCAAGTTAATGACATTTTCACCCGCATTGACTTTCACTTGCTGTGCAGAACTGAATAAACCTGAACGAATTTGTTGATCATTTACAGCGAGCAACTTAATTTCTTCAGGTACTGCAATAGTTACTGCTGAAAATGCTGAACTACAAGCCATCAATGTAATACTTGCTATGCCTAATTTAAATGCCATATTTCACTCTATATCGTTTATTAAAGTTTGATTGCACTATGCAATGTATAAATGACAGTTTTATGACAATTCATGGGTTTAGGCATTTGCACATGAATAAGTAAGTTGTAAGGCACATCACTACCCCCAGAAACAAAAAAGTAGGATGAATCATCATCCTACTTTTTTGTCTGTGCAGTATGTGTTGCTAGAGCTTAGTTAAAGCTTTTGAAACGTGCTGCATCATCCATAAATGTTTTTTCACCAGCAGGTGCTTCAATTGAACCAAACACTAATTGTGCACGTAGTTTCCAGTTTGCAGGAATGTCATAAGTTTGCGCAACTTCTTCATCTACGATTGGATTGTAGTGCTGTAATGATGCACCCACATTGATTTCAGATAAAGCTGTCCACGCTGCGAATTGTGCAATCCCTGTCGAATGTTCTGACCATACTGGGAAGTTGTCTGCATATAGCGGGAATTGCTCTTGTAGACCTTTTACAACATCTTGATCTTCAAAAAATAAAGCTGTACCAAAACCTGCAATAAAGCTATTAATTTTTGCTTCAGTGTTTGCAAATGCTTCTGCAGGAACCATTTTATGTAAAGTTTCTAAAACGATGTTCCAAAATTGTGTATGCGATGCACCGTATAAAGTCACAACACGTGAAGTTTGCGAGTTAAATGCAGATGGGCTTAAACGAACTGCTTGTTTGATTGTACTTTCAATAGTTGCCTGATCTACAGAAACATTTTTACCAAGTGCATAGATTGAACGGCGTTTTTCTAATTGATTTAAAAATGACATTTTTAATTCCTCTGCAGAATTTTGTATAAATTAATTGATACAGCGATATTAAGCTTTTTATTCAGCATAAACATTACAAAAAATACGACAGTGTGTTTTATGTATAGAACGATTATAGTTATATAAAGTGACAAATGTATGTGACTGCATTTAGGGTCTGTTGACATTTCATAAATGGCTTGCGCTGTAGGCTAAAACTGAGCAGATCAGGCATGAAACGCAGGGAATAGCGAGACTATTGCCAAGTTTCATAACGCAATCTGAGAAAGTTTTAGCCACAGCCTGAGCAAAAACAAGCACTGCTTTGTTTGCAGCGCAAGGCGCAGCGAAGGACGAGCATATTTTTTGCTGCTATTGCGTTATGAGTCAGTCATTTAGAATGACTAAATTTCCTGCCTCATGCCTTATATCAGCTAAAAAACCTTGCGAGATATATCTCTCACGTCGCAAACATAGACGAAGTGTCAACAGACCCTATTACCTTTTATTCTATAGATATAGTCTATTGCAATATAAATATGCTGCGGTTCGCTCTTTGTAGCACATAATAATAAGCTGATTTGACCAATCTTCATCAAATGCTGTTATTTAAGCATAGACTTTAAATTGATTTTGATAGTGTGCATGACTCCGTTCGGTTACTTCTTCTTCAATTGATCCAAAAACGAGTTGTGAACGTAACAACCATGTATCTGGAATATCAAAATGCTCTGCCACAGCACGGTCTATGTTTGGATTATAATGCTGTAAAGATGCACCCACGCCTGAATCTGCCAATGCTGTCCACACTGCAAATTGCGCCATGCCTGAAGTTTGCTCCGACCAAATTGGAAATTCTGCAGCATTAAATGGAATTTTCTTTTGCAATTGACGAATCACTTGTTGATCTTCATAGAACAATACCGTGCCAAAAGCTGCTGCACATTGTTCGATTTTCATTTTAGTACCTGCAAAAACCTGCTCTGGTACAAACTGACGTTGTACTTCCTGTACTAAATTCCAAAATTTTTTATGTGATTCAGAAAATAAAATAACCACGCGCGTACTTTGTGAATGATGTGCCGATGGACAGCTACGCACAGCTTCCTGAATCAGCTCGGTCATATAAGTTTGGCTAAAATGAACGCGTTTTCCTAAAGCATAAATACTACGGCGCTTTTTTAATTGATCGATGAAAGTCAGTTCATTTGCGTCATAGTTCGGCTTTTTCTTAAGCTTAAAGTCTTTCGTGATATCTGCTGTAAGCACATGACCAATTTTATTTAACAGTGTCATTTTGACTTCCCCAAAAAATCAATCAAAATCAATCTAATATTTTTTCTTATTCTATATAGACGAAAGTGCTTTTATTCACATTCGTATTTTTAGCTGCTGCTTTTTACAACACTCAAACCCGCTAAAAACAACAAACTCCGCATTTTGCGAAGTTTGTGTGAAACTTACAGCATTTTACATTTTAGCTTTAAAACTTAATTCAAAACTTATTTTTCAGTTTCAAACAGTGCTGCAACAAATGCTTTGGCTGAGAATGGACGTAAATCATCAATTTTTTCACCCACACCAATAAAGCGAATTGGCACATGGCTACGGCTTGCAATGTTAAATAACACGCCGCCTTTTGCAGTGCCGTCCAGTTTAGTGATGGTGATGCCTGTTAAGCCAACAGCCTCATCAAACATTTCAACTTGGTTAATGGCATTTTGACCCGTGCCTGCATCCACAACCAACATCACTTCATGCGGTGCAGTCGCATCAATTTTTTGCATCACACGCTTAACTTTAGTCAATTCTTGCATCAGGTTGCTTTTGTTATGCAAACGTCCAGCAGTATCTGCAATTAACACATCAATGCCTTTGGCACGCGCACTTTCAAACGCATCGAAAATAACAGAAGCACTGTCTGCACCGTGACCTTGTGCAACAACGGCAACATCGTTACGCTCACCCCAAATCTGCAATTGTTCTGTCGCTGCAGCACGGAAAGTATCCCCTGCGGCCAACATGACTTTTTTACCTTCGCCTTGTAAGCGTTTCGCTAACTTGCCAATGGTTGTGGTTTTACCTACACCATTTACACCCACGACTAAAATCACATAAGGGGTTTTATTGGCATCAATATGTAAAGGTTTTACCCGTGGCGCAAGCAAAGCCACTAATTCTTCTTGCAAAGCCTTATATAAAGAATGTGAATAAATTAAGTCGCCACGCGCAGTACGCTCGGTCAAATTGGCAATAATGGTTTTCGTTGCATCTACACCAATATCTGCAACCAACAGTTGTTCTTCGACTTCTTCTAATAATTCATCATCAATTTCTTTACCGCCAATCAGAATATTCACCATGCCATCGGCAAAGTTTTTACGGGTTTTGGTTAACCCTTCTTTCATGCGACTAAAGAAACCACCTTTCGCAGGCGCATCCGTGTCTGATGATGTTTCTGCAGCATGTTCAGAGGTTTCTGCTTGTTGTAGAGGTGTTGTTTCAACAATCGGAATATTTACCGCTGGTAAATTCGGTAATGTGACATCATCATCTCCGATATCAGCATCAATCAAAAATTTATTTTGCCCATTAGATTGCTGTTGCATGCCGAATCCTTGAAAAGCATTGCGTTAAAAAATCGGATTCTAACATAAACCAATTGCTTTTACCTCGTATTCCAACCACATAGCCGCATACAAAAAATACCTACAGCAATCCTTGCCTTTCCGCTTTAATTTCTGAAAGATAAGCCGATAACGATTGATCTCCACTTGCTTATGTTCCAATTTTCGATGAAGTCTGTTTGTGCGTTGCTTTGGGGTTTAACAGCTTCGATTAGCCATGCTGAAGTTTTAGCTGCGAATAACACTTTTGAAACCACACTCAACAATGGTTTAAAAGTCATTATCCGTGAAGACCATCGTTCTCCCATGGTGATGACTCAAATTTGGTACAAAGTGGGCAGTAGCGATGAGTCCGGAAATACACTTGGGATTTCGCACGTACTTGAACACATGATGTTTAAAGGTACAGCCAAGGTGCCGAATGATGAATTTACCCGTTTAAGTCGTATTTATGGTGGCAGTGTCAATGCAGCAACCTTTACCAATTACACGAATTATTATCAGCTCTATCCCAAAACTTATTTCCCACTGGCTTTAGAGTTGGAAGCCGACAGAATGAGTAATTTGTTACTTCGCCAACAAGACTTTGAGCCTGAAATTAAGGTGGTAATGGAAGAACGGCGGCAACGTACCGATGATAATCCACGGGCTTTGGCTTTTGAACGCTTTAAATGGATTGCCTACCCAACCAGTCATTATCGCCAACCCATTATTGGGCACATGAAAAACTTGCAAAGCATTCAGCTGCAAGATGTACAGGCGTGGTACAAAAAATGGTATCGCCCCAATAATGCTATTCTAGTGATTGTGGGCGATGTAGATCATCAAGCCGCATTGTTGCAAGTCCAAAAGTATTTTGGAGATATTCCGAAAGCACCTACGCCACCGCGCAATGATGTGTTGGAGTTTGAACAATTAGGTTATCGGCACATGGAATTGTCTGCGACTGTGCAAGTTCCTAATTTATATATGGCTTGGAATGTCGGTTCATTGGCAACAGCTAAAAATCCTCAAAATGCCTTCGCGCTCACTATCATCAAACAACTGTTAGACAGTGGAATTACTTCACGTTTAGAACAGCGCTTGGTCAGAAACAATAAGATTCTTAGCTCAGTCAGTGTCAGTTATGACCCGTATCAACGTGGGGATAGTTTGTTTAGTATTTCAGCATTGCCTGCAGCAGGTGTAACGTTAAGCGAAGCACAGGTCGCGATTCAAAACGAAGTGGATACGCTAAAACAGGATTTGGTCAATTCAAGTGAAATTGAGCGCGTGGTGACTCAATTTGTGGCCAATTGGATTTATAGTCAGGATGATTTGGCAGGACAAGCCCGAACCATTGGCAATTTGGAAGTCAATGGATTCAGTCACCGTTTAATCGATGTTTTACCACAACACTTCCAAGCGATTACTGCCCAGGATCTGCAACGTGTTGCGCAAAGTTACTTTAACAAAGACAGACTTAGCACCTTGTATTTATTACCTCAAAGCACAACACCTTAAACTGTGATTTTCATGAAAAAACATCTATTCAGCACGCTTATTTTAAGCACTAGTTTTAGCCTATGTTCTGCTGGCTTTGCGATGGAAACTGCCACCAGAGCAGCGCATGATTTTGCTGAAACAGATGTAAGTACGCCTTTACAATCTTTGAGCTTGCTGCACAGTTTAAATGCCGTAAATGAATTGGTCGATGTTCGCGCTCCACAGGTATATGAATTAAAAAATCATCGACACGTACGCACTTTATTTGTCGAAAATCCTGCTTTGCCAATGGTTGATATCCAACTGACTTTTAATGCAGGTTCTGCCCGCGATGCAGAAATTGAAAAAGGTTTATTTGGCGTTGCCAATATGGCAGCCCAACTGATTGATGAAGGCACCAAGCGTTATAAGGCAGAGGAAATTGCCGCAGCCTTTGAAACCACAGGCGCACGTTTTAGTACCACGGCGTACCGCGATATGTTTGTGGTACGGCTAAGAACACTGTCTGATCCGCAGAAAATGCAAACTGCCGTCAAAATGATGCTGGAAATACTGAAACATGCAACTTTTGAGCGTTCTAATATCCAGCGTGTGCAAAGCAATACACAAATTGGGCAAAAACAACTGCAAGAAAATCCAAGCCGTTTAATGAATATTCGCTTATATCGCGCAATTTACGGACAACATGCCTATTCAGAACCCATTACAGGCACCAATGGCAGCATCAAACGGATTCAACCAAAGCACTTACAACAATTTAGAGATCAGTTTCTGGTCGCGCAAAATATGAACATTGCCATTACAGGCAAATTAACCTTAAAAGAAGCAGAAAAACTTGCCAATACCATCAGCGCACATATTGCCCAAGGTGTTGCAGCAACAGCTTTGCCACAGCCTACACCTGCAACACGTTTCAACATCCAGCATATTCCCTACCGGTCACAACAGGCGCATGTCAGTATTGCACAACTTGCGACTACACGGGATGATCCTGACTATTTGGCTTTAGAAATTGCCAATAAAATGCTGGGCGGCAGCAGTTTCAATTCAATTTTGATGAAAGAATTACGAGTAAAACGTGGCTACACTTACGGTGTTAGCAGTTCGTTTCGTTTTACCCAAGCAGCGGGTTTGTTTAGCTTAGGCTATTCTACGCGCCAAGATCAGTTACTCGATAGTATTCAAGTCGCTCACCAGAGCTTAATTCAGTTTGTACAACAACCTATGAATTTAGAACAATTAAAAGAAACCAAAGCAGGTTTAATTCGTGCATTTCCGAATCAATACAGCAGCAATGCCAGTATTAATGCCCAGCTTGGGCACATCGGTTTTTATCGACTTCCTGCAAATTATTTAAGTGATTATGCAGAACGAGTGGAAAAAGTTACCGCTGAAGATGTGCAACGTGCAATTCGCAAACATTTGCATCCTGATCGTTTAACTTTAGTAATTGTGAGCGAACATTTAGATAAAGCCGCATTGGTAAAAATGCTGCAGGACAATTTACTCGCACCAACATCTTTAACACCGACACCGCACAATATGAATAACATGCCAACAGAAAAAATTACTCTTGCACCAAGGCAGGAAGTTGTTGAGCCCGATCTTGCTCCATTTGATGTGCCTGCATCAACTTTAAATAATGCACATAACGAATCGGACGTTGATTGAGTAAATGAACTGCCATGTCTTGGGTATTGGCATACATAGATTGTTGTGACAAACGCTCAACATTTTGAAATTGTTGCACCCCAACTGGGCGATAAAGCGCAACACTTGCTAAAGTTAAAATAATAAAAATGATACTCAGCACAACAATATTATAAATTTGCTCGAGTTTCAGTTGAGAAATAAATTGAATCGTTTTTTGAATTGCGTTGTGCATGACCTACCTCTAATCGCCTTAGTGTAGGATGCCCTTGTGAGATGTACAAGTTAAACAGCTCAATTTTACTGTATCGTCACAGTAAAAATTGAGCCTTTTTCTACAAATTCTACAAAGGATTTAGCTTTAGCCAATCGTGCCACGAATTACCGCAAAGTATAAAACCAATGCAATGACTGCAAGCACCAAGAAAATAGCAAATACACTGACACCGCCCTCTGCTTCGGCAGGATGCAGTTCATCTTCATCGGCAATACGGAGTAATTCACCATCATAATTACGATAAAACTCTATACGATCGCTTCGCTCTAAAGTTTTAGCAAAGTCAGCCACACGTTTACGTTGCGCCAAGCAGTATTCACCTAAATGAACATCTCGACGGAAAATTACCTCATCTAGTTTTTTACGGTGATGATGTGCCAACTCAATAATTTGAGAAGTCAATGGAGGTACATCAAAAGCACATCCGTCTACGGATCTTGTCATGTTGTTCTCCTTTTTTATCATGCTTAGAGCTTTAGTTTAATCAAAATTAAACTTGTTCAATGTTTAATCATGTAAACTTGAAATATGCTCATTAACCCCGATAATTATTTGACAATTCAATCAAATTGTAATATTAGTTTAACAATAAAGCGTTAAATTGATATGAAGCCTAAAAGGTAGGCTTAAATAAGTAATCATAATTACAATAAGGAGTTTAATATGATTCAAACGATCTCTCACCATGACTTAGAGCATGTTTATGCAAATGCAGTAAACACGATTCATTCACAAATGAACTTCCAAGACGCGGTAAAACAACTCGAAGAAGCTGCACGTGCAGGACATGGTAAAGCGGCAATGTTCTTAGCAGAACTGTATTATCAAGGTTTCCGCGTAGAACGTGATTCATTGAAAGCGCAATACTGGCAAAACATGGCCACCATGCAAGCATAATAAAACGTCACTTAGGTGGCGTTTTTTTTGACCCTTTTTTTAGATGCTCCAACCATAAATACATATTTGTTTACGATTTTAAGCAAAGCTTAAACGGTATATTCATCAATTCTTTTTACAATATAGCCAAATTTTACAACCTTGCTTGATTATGAATCAGATTAACCAACTCCACCCTTTACCAAAGGATTTTCTGCTTAAAGTTACACTATTAAAATCAATGATGTACTGCGGTGTACTTTGGGGTTTATTCCATCAAGGTTGGGCAATGAGTTCAGATCACGATGATTATATTTTCCCTTTTTGGTTAAATGCGGTACAAGCGCATAAATATGCTGCTAAACACTGGCCACAATATAGTCCTCGTAAAATTTCCGCGCAGGATTTTGAAACTTTTTTATTACCAACGCTCACCCGTTTAAATGTCACGCCAACCTTGTTTGGTTCGTCAAGTCAAAAAATTAAACTGACCACTTCACAAATGAAGCATTTCTTTTTTAATGAACCTGCGTTAAATATTGCTTAAATAAAAACTGAATAGAATTGACGTAAAAATCAACAATCGTGACTCTAAAGTATTTGCAATTTTTACAATTCACGTTACTTTAAAAGTCAAACAATAAACAACAAATCAGGACACAGAATATGACCAAGGTAACTCACGTTTTACAAGATAAAGCACATCACGAAATTTACACAATTCGCCCAGAAGCAACGGTTTTAGAAGCAATTAGTTTAATGGCTGAAAAAGGCATTGGTGCGTTGGTGGTTACCGATCAAAACAATCATGTGGTTGGTATTCTGTCTGAGCGTGATTACACCCGTAAAGTTATTTTGATGGAACGAACTTCTAAAAGCACAACGGTTAGTGAAATTATGACTGCTAAAGTACTGACCGTGACCAAAAACACCAGTGTGAAAGAATGCTTAAACTTAATTACTGACCATCATTTACGTCACTTACCTGTACTTGAAGGTGAGCAGTTGGTAGGTTTAGTGTCGATTGGTGACTTGGTGAAAGCGACTATGGATGATCAGCGCAAACTGATCGAGCAGTTACAACAATATATTGCAAGCTAAGACACTGTTTTATAAAACCTGCCAAATATAAAGTAAAGATAAAAAAACCGCCTAAACTTACACATTTAGGCGGTTTTTCATATTCAGTAGAATTAATTCAAACCTAATTTTTCTGCTACATAGTCTGAATCTTTATCACCACGACCTGAAAGATTAACCACAATTTTCACGTTTTTTGCCATTTTTGGTGCTTCACGTAATGCCCACGCCACCGCATGTGAGCTTTCCAAAGCAGGTACAATACCCTCTACACGTGACAACGTCATAAAGGCATCTAAACATTCTTGGTCAGTTGCCGTTGAATACTCCACGCGACCAATGTCTTTTAAGAAGCTATGTTGCGGCCCCACACCTGGATAATCCAAACCAGAGGCAATAGAGTGCACTGGCAATGGCTCACCATGTTCATCTTCAAGTACATAACACGCCATACCGTGAAGCTGGCCTGGTTTACCCAAAGTTAGGGTTGCAGAGTGTTGATCTGTATCTAAACCATGCCCTGCAGGCTCAACACCCACAAGTTTCACTTCTGCATCATTTAAGAATGCGGTAAATGCACCCACTGCGTTTGAACCACCGCCCACACATGCCACGATATAATCTGGATTTACTCCAAAGCGTTCTTGGCTTTGCATTTTAATTTCATCACCTATAATAGATTGGAAATCACGCACCATTTTTGGAAATGGGTGTGGCCCAACCACAGAACCAATCGCATAAATAAAGTTTTTTGGGTCTTTTAAATATTCTTCAAAAGCGCTGTCCACTGCATCTTTTAAAGTGGCTGTACCGCGGGTCACTGAAATCAGGTTGGCACCTAGAATTTTCATTTTCACCACATTCGGGTGTTCTTTTTCAATATCCACCTGTCCCATGTGAATTTCACACGGAATTCCCACTAGCGCACATGCCGTCGCCAAGGCTACCCCGTGCTGTCCCGCACCAGTTTCTGCAATGACTTTGGTTTTACCCATATATTTGGCTAGCAATGCTTCACCTAAACAGTGATTGATTTTATGTGCACCTGTATGATTTAAATCTTCACGTTTCAAATAAATTTGCGCACCACCTAACTGTTCAGATAAACGCTTGGCATGGAATAAAGGACTTGGACGGCCAACATAGTGAGCAAACAAATCTTTTAATTCATTCTGAAATTCTGCCGTTTTACGAATTTCCTCATAAGCAACGTTAATTTCATCCATGGCTTCTTTTAAATGTGGTGGAATAAACTGCCCGCCATATTGCCCGAAAAAACCGTCTTCATTCGGTAATGCGATGCCATTGATTTGATGATCCATATCGATCCCCTCAGATTGAAATTCACGTTGCCTATCGTGTCTGCACTTACTTAGTCTTCGCCTAACAATCACTCAAAAGTTGAGTGATATTGACGAAAATGACGATTAACGCGCCAAATATTTAGTCATATCTTCAATGCCTTTTAAAGTCATTGGATACATATGATGTTCAAAAATTTGTTTAATTAAACCAATGGTATGTGTGTAATGCCAATAGCCTTCCTGTTCAGGATTCAGCCATGCGGTTTTTTCAAAATGCTGACGCAGACGTTGTAACCAAACTTGCCCTGCCTCATCATTCATATATTCTACCGAACCACCAATCGAATTCAGCTCATAAGGTGCCATACTCGCATCACCGACCACAATTACCCGATAGTCGCGTCCATAGGTATTCAACAAATCCCACGTATTCATACGGGTACTGCTACGGCGTAAATTGTCTTTCCAAACATAGTCGTATAAACAGTTGTGGAAATAAAAATATTCGAGGGTTTTAAACTCAGTTTTGGCCGCACTAAACAGTTTTTCACATTGGGCGATGTGTGCATCCATCGAGCCACCCACATCAAACAACATCAACACTTTGACGCGATTACGACGTTCTGGCACCAATTGCACATCTAAAATGCCCTGTTTGGCAGTTTCTCGGATAGTGCCATCAATATCCAATTCTTCAGCTGCACCTTGACGGGCAAATTTACGCAAACGACGCAGTGCCAATTGCATTTGTCGTGTACCTAAAATCTGTTCATCGTCTAAATTTCGATACTGACGCTGCTCCCAGACTTTAACAGCTGAACGCTTACGTCCAGGCCCACCAATGCGTACACCTTCAGGATGATCACCAAAAGCACCAAACGGTGATGTACCGCCCGTACCAATCATACGGTTGCCACCCTGATGCTTTTTATGCTGCTCGCGTAAACGCTCTTCCAGCATTTTCATCAATTCTTCTAAAGAACCTGCTTTTTTCAGCTCTTCGCGTTGTTCTGGCGTGAGATGTTTTTCTAATAGTTCTAAGTCGAACCAGTCTTTAGGCAATTGATGAACTTGCTGCAGTAAATCATCTAAATCAAAAGTGGAAATGCCATCAAAATAATCTTTCATGGCACGGTCAAACTTGTCAAAAAAACGCTCATCTTTGACCATGACGGTTTTAACAAGTTGATAGAATTCATCTTGATCTGCAAAAACCAGACCCGATGCCACCGCCTGATTTAAGTCAATCAATTCACGTGTGGTGACAGGTACACCGTAACGTCGCAAGGTATAAAACAAGCGCACGAACATGGCGTTGTCCTCCCTTAACGGCGCGACATAAAGGCTAAACGCTCAAGCAATTGCACATCTTGTTCATTTTTGATTAATGCACCGTATAAAGGCGGAATGGCTTTGCTTTTATCGCTATTACGCAAAATATCTTCCGGCATGTCATCTGCCATCAATAGGCTTAACCAATCAATTAATTCAGACGTAGATGGTGGTTTTTTTAAGCCCGGAACTTGGCGCAATTTAAAGAAAACTTGTAAAGCTTCTGAAACCAATGTGCTTGAAATATTCGGGAAATGCACATCGATAATATCGCGCATGGTCGCTTCATCTGGGAAATCAATATAATGGAAGAAACAACGACGTAAAAAAGCGTCTGGCAGCTCTTTTTCATTATTTGATGTGATGATCACGATTGGACGTTGTGTTGCCGTAATGGTTTCGCCTGTTTCATAAACATAAAACGACATTTTATCGAGTTCATGTAGCAGGTCATTTGGGAATTCAATATCTGCCTTGTCAATTTCATCAATCAACAACACACAGCGTTCTTCGCTGGTAAATGCTTCCCACAATTTCCCGGGTTTAATATAGTTTTTAACGTCATACACACGGTCATCGCCCAGTTGGCTGTCACGCAAACGCGACACTGCATCATATTCATATAAACCTTGCTGCGCTTTGGTGGTCGATTTAATGTGCCATGTAATCAACTTTAAACCCAAACTTTTAGCAACTTGCTCTGCCAATAAGGTTTTACCTGTACCTGGCTCACCTTTCACCAAAAGCGGTTTTTGCAAAGCACGTGCGGCTTTCACCGCAAGTTTTAAACTATCAGTCGCAATGTACTGATCTGTACCCGAAAATTGTTGCGCATCAACAGACATGATTTTACCTTAATTGTTTTAGTTACAGTGGTGAGGTATTTTTCTTGGCTTTATAAGTCGTTTGTTTAAGACAGTATCTTGACCAGAAATAACCGATCAATAAGCCAAGACCGATCACAAATAAAATGGCAGATAAATTAGACCAAACCAATGGGGTTTCTTTGGTTAAAACACCAAAAAGAAGTCCAAAGATGGCTGGGGCAAGTGCTGCATTGCTGCCTTCTGATACTGTTGGGGTAAGTAAAATTGCAAACAGCACAATCCAAGTGATACCACCTAACGGATTGGGCAAGCGTTTGGCAATTTCGTACCAGCACCATAAAATAATGGCACTCCCCAACAAATAAACAGAAACAGCAATTGCAGTTTCAGGAATTGAATCCAATCCAGTCATCACACTATTCATTTCTCAACTCCTGAATAAAGCTTAAGCACCACGTAAACCTTCTGGTTCAACGGCATTTGGGTTAATTAAGCCTTCTGGTGGCACTTGAATAAAGAAGCCACGTGTTTGAATAGAATCCATGACATGCAAAACATTCACACGTGCCAACTTACGGCTTTCAGACAGTTGCAAATCCATTACAAATGTCGCACGACCAAATGCAACTCGCATTGGCTCAGGTAAAACCTCTAGCGGGTTAAACGCTTCTGCTTGATCTTCAGTTTGCTCAGGACGGGCGATGTATAAATACATCTCATCTTTTTTGCTCGATTTATAAATTGAACAGTGCATAAACAACAAAACTCTAAAAACTCAGGCAAAGGATACAACAAAAAAAACCGAGATACATTAACCATTATTAACGCATTGGTCTATGTTTACACTCAAACAAAGAATGGCGTGAAAATTCATCCATTTTCAGGTGAAAAACGGCTTTATTTAAAATGTGGATCGGTTTGATTTATTCAGCAACTTTCATCTGACCAGACAAATAACGCTCGTCGGCATGTAAAACTTCAATTAAAGGCTTGGTGAGTAATTCATAACGCCAACCTAACAAATAGTTAGGCAAATCTTGCTCATCGTTATGAAATACCACATGCTGATAAAGCGCATTGAGCCATTTTTTACGCAGCAAAACTTCTTTTGGAATTTGAGTTTCCTGTACGGCACGTTGAATCACCTGTTCTACATTTTCGCCCACTTCTTTTGAAGAATGACGAATTGGTCGCGCCATACGTAATGGCCATTGTGATTGATCAGGCAAATATTTAATTAAATCTAAAATAGTTTTGCCATGTTCACGCACAATATGCGCACGTAAATCTTTAATAGTACTGAGCTGGAACTGATTTTTAGGATTTTTCTCGACCAAGTCCAGCATAGTAGAATTACGCAAAATAAAACTACGTGGTTGGTTTAAGGCTTTTACCATTTGCTCACGCCAAACGGCCAATTGTTGCAATTGCATGAGTTGACGGCGTGAATGACGATAGTTGCCCACATCCTGATACAACAACTCTAAAGGTGTTTCTTCACCAATTTCCTGAGTTAAATTGCGGCAATCTTCTTGTGCAAAATCCAGTAAATAATTTTGTTTTAAGTCGGTTTGTACCTTATCTGCCAATTGCATTAGATACAGCACATCATTGGCAGCATAATTTAACTGCTCATCGGACAACGGACGTGCAAGCCAGTCTGAGCGAGTTTGCCCTTTATCAATATCGACATTGAGCATGGTTTTTAAAGCGTTTTGATAACTGACTTGTAAACCATGCCCTAAAAATGACATGCCAACTTGGGTATCAAACACGTTATCTAAGTTTTTTTGCTGCGCATAATGATAAATTAAATCAATATCTTCACCGCAGGCATGAAAAATATTTTGCTGCGCTTGAAACAGTTTTTCCCAAAATGCACTTAAATTTAAAGAAGTGCCATCTAACAAATAGACCTGATCATTCACATTAATTTGGAATACACCCAATTTTGGCCATAAAGTATCGACCTTAATAAATTCGGTGTCTAAACCATAAATGCTGTTTTGGCTCATTAATGCCAAGACATTTTCAAAGTCTTTTTGTTGGTGAATAAATTGGAACATAGCGAGCAGGTAAAACAGGATTCTCTAGGGGTTCATTTTAAACATTAAATAGCATTTAGCTATAAAAATATGTCCAGTATTTTCAATTTTTATCTTATTTCTAAGTCGATACAGTGAAAATTTAAATTTTTTATCGTTTTTTTATCTTAATTTGATTTTTTATTGGCTTTAAAGGCAAGTAATCATTTTTGTGGATGATTTATCAAATGACTATTCACATGAAATAAGCACCTAAATGCTTATTTCATTCGCATCCGATTATGCACCGCCTGACTTAAAGTATGGCTATCGACATATTCAAGTTCGCCACCTTGCGGCACACCTTGCGCAATACGGGTCATCTGCACAGGCAAATGTTTGGTCGCTTCTGCCAAATAGTGCGCTGTCGCCTGACCTTCTACGGTTGCATTGGTCGCCAAAATGACTTCGGTAATGTTGCCATCACTTAAACGCTGAACCAGATATGGAATACCAATTTCGTCAGGCCCAATGCCATCTAAAGGTGATAAGTGTCCACCTAAAACATGGTATTTGCCACGAAAACTGCCGCTTTGCTCAATCGCCATGACATCGGCCGGAGATTCCACCACGCAAAGTAAGTGTGCATCACGATCATGTGAGGCGCAAATATTGCAGACTTCATCTTCCGTTAATGAGTGACAAATTGAACATTCATGAATATAGCTAGTAGCTTCGTTCAAAGCATGAGCCAAACCGACTGCACCTTCTCTATTTTTCATAATCAGGTGCAATGCCATGCGTTGAGCCGATTTTGGCCCAACACTTGGCAAAATGCGTAGCGCTTGTACCAGTTGATCAAAACGATCACTAAACATACGCCGTTCCTTAGAATAAACCAGCCAAGCCCGGTGGCAAGCCCATGCCTGAGTTTGCAGACTTCATTTTTTCTTCAGAAATTGCTTCGGCTTGACGGGCAGCATCATTCATTGCAGCGGCAATCAAATCTTCAATCATGTCTGCATCGTCTTGCAATAATTCAGGGTTGATTTCAATGCGTTTGACCACATTACGGCAGGTCATAGTCACTTTCACTAAACCACCACCTGCTTCTGCATGCACTTCAGTTTGCGCAAGTTCTTCTTTGGCTTTTTTAATGTTGTTTTCCACTTCTTTTTGCATGCGCTGTGCTTGCTGCATCAACATATTAATGTTCATAAAAATCTCCGAACAAATGATCTATTTAGTTTTAAATGAGGTCTAAACCGCGCTCGATGTCGCGAATAATATCATCAATATCTTCCAAGCCAACAGAAACACGAATTAAACCTTCGCTGATACCTGCTGCTTGTTTGGCTTCTGGGGTCATTCTGCCATGCGATGTTGTTGCAGGATGGGTAATGGTTGATTTTACATCGCCCAAATTACTGGTGATAGATAGGAAGCGTGTGTTGTCAATCACAGTCCACGCGCCTTCACGCTCGCCTTTCACCACAAAAGATACAACACCACCAAAGCCAGACTGTTGTTTTTTCGCCAACTCATGCCCCGCATGATGCGGCAGACCTGCATAATACACTTTTTCAACTTTTGGATGTGCATCTAGCCACTCGGCAAGTTTTTGTGCGCTAGCGCAATGTGCTTTCATCCGCAGGCTTAAAGTTTCTAAACCTTTTAAGAAAATCCATGCGTTAAATGGACTTAATGAGTTACCCAAAGTACGAATCACACCGTTGATTTCTTCAACCAGTTTATCTTTGCCCACCACAGCGCCGCCTAAAGCACGTCCCTGCCCATCAATATATTTGGTCGATGAGTAGATAATTAGGTCAGCACCAAATTTAATTGGTTGTTGTAAAACTGGGGTACAGAAGGTGTTATCAACTGCAAATAAAGCATTATTTGCATGTGCAATATCGGCAATGGCTTGTAAATCGCCTACTTGTGCCAATGGATTTGATGGTGTTTCAATAAATAACAAACGCGTATTTGGACGAATCGCTTGCTTCCAACTGTCTAAATCTTCTAAATCAACAAAAGTGACATCGACACCAAACTTCATCACGTATTTTTCAAATAGTGAAATGATCGAGCCAAATACAGCACGTGAACAGACTACATGATCACCCGCTTTAAGATAAGCCAAAGTGATCGCATGAACGGCCGCCATACCCGAACTTGTCGCAACCGCACGTTCTGCACCATCTAATACTGCCAAGCGTTTTTCAAAAGCCTGTACAGTTGGATTGGTATAACGTGAATAGGTATTGCCTTCAATTTCACCTGAGAATTTTGCAGCTGCATCGGCAGCATTTTCACAAACAAATGATGAAGTCAGGAAAATTGGCTCACTGTGTTCGCCTTCAATTGTACGGTTGTGTCCGGTACGAATTGCCAAAGTATCTAATTGATATTCAATGTCGTCGTGTTGACTCATCTTTACTGCTCAGCCCTAAACTTAGTCCTAAGACCTGTTTGTTAAATAATTGCCAACATTTTGAGCGCCAAGCGCATTTAAGGTCAAGGTAAAATGTATAAATATCGCTTAGACTTCATTCAAATCGGCGCCACGTGTGATGGAACACCTCATGAATCAGCTACAAAGAAAATTTAATCCGCACCGAAAAAAGCTTAAAAACCTCAGCACTCGCTTATTTAAAAGCCGTGATTTGATCTTATCTCAGACCACGCCATACGACATCGTGGCACGTTATAAGTATGCGCAGATTCGCTATTACGCTTCGCCAGATAAGCAATATAAAGAGCCGCTGGTTTTTGTTGCGCCTTTAGCAATTACCATGTCGATTTATGACTTATATCCTTATCGCTCTTTAGTGAAACATTTTCAGCATAGCGGTTTTGATGTGTATTTGGTTGATTGGGGACAATTGACCTATCAACATTGTCATTTAAATTTTATGGCTTTTATTCAGGATGCAATCCCTAATTGTATTCAACTCATTTTACAACACGCCAAAGTCGAACAAATTTCACTACATGGTTGGAGTATGGCGGGTATTTTTGCCATGCTTTATACCGCCGACCAACAAACAACTCATATTAAAAACTTGATGGTTTTGGGTAGCCCTGTAGATAGCTATGCTTCGGGGCGGGTTGGTAAACTCTTTCAACTGACCAATCAACTGATTTCTAAATATCCCAAATTGCAACATGCCTTTTATTCAGGAAAAATTCCAAAGCATTTAATTCATACACCGGGTTTAATCAATGCGATTGGTTTTAAGATTTTAGACCCTAGAGCATGGCTGGAAAGCAATAAACAGATGCTGTCGAATCTGCACGACTTACAAACCTTGCATGAAAACGCAACTTTAGCCAATTTTTTAAATAATATGATTGATTATCCGGGTGGGATTAATCAGGACATGGTATTGAATGTATGGCTGCAAAACCCACTCAAACAAGGTCATATTCAACTCAAACAACATCAGATAGACCTTAAAAATATTCATTGTTCACTTTTGGTCGGTGCGGGTGATAGCGATCAAATTGTCACTGCTGAAGCTGCTCAACCTTTATGTGAATTGACAAGTAGTACCGATGTCACGTTTACTCTTATTCCAGGTGGACATTTGGGTTTAATGTCCAGTCAAAAAAGTGCCAATGAATTCTGGCCTAAACTGACCACTTGGTTAGAACAACGATCTAGCAAAATTGCATAAAGAGAGCAAAAACATGATTCAATCTGTTGCATTTATTGGCTTAGGCGCAATGGGCTACCGCATGGCAGCCCATTTACCTAAACATTTTGATACGGTCTATGTCTGGAATCGTAACTTTGCCAAAGCCGAGCAACATGCTGCTGAATATGGCACACAAGCGGTTGAATTGGCTCAAGCGGTGCAAGCAGATATTATTTTTTCTTGCTTGCCCACCAGTACCGAAGTTGAAAACCTGATTGCACAAGTTCAACTTAAAGCAGGTTCAGTCTGGGTCGATTGCACCAGTGGCGTACCCGAAAGTGCTAAAAAATTGGTACAACAACTTGAAGCACAACAGATCGACTTTTTAGATGCACCTGTAAGCGGACAAACCATTGGTGCAGAAAATGCCACATTAACAGTCATGATTGGCGGTAAAGCTGCTGCTTTTGAAAAAGCCCTACCTGCAATTCAGGCTTTTGGTAAAGTGATTCAGCATGTGGGTGAACCTGGTGCTGGCTTTGCCGTAAAAGCGGTGAATAATATGTTAATGGCAGTGAGTTTGTGTGCTGCAGCTGAAGGTTTTACCACCTTAAAAGCACATGGCGTAAACTTAAATCAGGCCTTGCAATGCATAAATGCTTCAAGTGGTAAAAGCGCAGTAACGGAAATGATTTTGCCGCAGCGAGTACTGAATCGCGCTTTTCCAAATACTTTTGCACTCCCTTTACTGGCTAAAGACACAGGTATCGCATTAGATTTAGTCCATGAAGCAGCTTTGCCTGCACCTGTATTGGCTTTAACCCAAAGCCTGATTCAAGCAGCGAATTTAACCGCAGAAAAAGACAGTGATTTTTCCACTGCTGTGAAAATGTATGAATTATGGAGTAATATTACCCTAGAGTAAGAACTCGCCATTGAATATACAGCCATAAACCCAATAATGTGTATCAAGTGGCTAGTCACACCATCATTAAGTAGAGGAAACTCTTATGAACAAGTTTAGCATTGCCGTATTTGCAAGCCTTGCAACTTTAATTGGGGCAAGTTCAACTACTTTTGCATCTGAACAAGAATGTCAGAAACTGAAAAATGACCACGATGTTATTTATGCATCTAAAGGGTTCTGCTTCAAAGACCCAGAAGCTAAAGCACGTTTTGGTAATGACAACTGCTATACAACCAAACCTAAGTTTTCTGAAAAAGAACAACAACGTCTTGACGCAATCAAAGAACGTCAAAAAGAACTGAACTGTAAATAACCGTTCTGAAATATCAAAGCTGAATTTAAGGAATCATAATGGCTTACGATGATCAAAATATTTTTGCAAGAATTCTACGTGGCGAACTTCCTGCAATTAAAGTGTATGAAGATGACCAAGTGCTTGCTTTTATGGACATCATGCCGCAAGCCGATGGTCACACTCTCGTGATTCCTAAAACGCCTGCAGTGACTTTATTGGATTTACCCGCAGATGCAGCAGCCTATACTATTCAAATTGTGCAAAAAATTGCGAAAGCAATGGAGCAAGCTTTGGGTGTAGATGGTATCGTGTTAATGCAATTGTCTGGTGCAAGTTCAGGTCAAACTGTCCCCCACGTGCATTTTCACTTAATTCCAACATCGGTTCATCAACTTGGGAAACATGCTGCACAAATGGGCGACCAAGAAAAAATTAAAGCTCAAGCGGAAAAAATTAAAGCAGCGCTTTAAATATTTCAAAAATGTCATACAAAAAAAATGGAGCAGCTGCTCCATTTTTTTGCATTCAGCTTTCTTCATTCATTTATATCACCATTTATGACACTAAGATGTCTTTCCCTTTGCAATTAAGTTATTTATTTCACATATTTTTCTATAAATAAAAATGTAATCATTAAAAAAATGCGAATAAAAGTAAGTTTTTGATCTAATTTGTTCTTTTTAATAATTTTGAAATATCTCCTTAATATTACTGTCGCATTTGTAAGGAATACTTAGCACCAATAGAGAACAGCAGTAGATCTACCCTACTTCTGAACAATGTTTAGGACTAAAAACAATAGTCTGTATTGGAGCTACACATGAAAAAAACGCTTTGCGCATTAGCAGTTGGGGCAACCTTCTTAACACCAGCATTAGCTATGGCTGCTGATGTTAAAGTTTATGGTCGTGCACACGTATCTTTAGACTATCTTGATGATGGTAAAGACTATAACGAAGTTGGTCTTTCTTCTAACTCATCACGTTTAGGCTTCAAAGCTGAACAAAAATTAGAAAACGGCATGACTGTTTTTGGTCAAGTTGAACAAGAAGTTAACTTTGCTAGCGGTAGCCAAGATGGTAAAAGCGTAGACTTTGCTACTCGTGATACTTTCGTAGGTTTAAAAGGTGACTTTGGTCAAGTACGTGCAGGTCGTTTTGACAGCCCATTTAAAGTTGCTCGTGGTCCAGTGAACTTCTTTGGTGATATGGTTGGTGACATTCGTAACGTAACACGTGTTAGTGATAATAAGTTTGATGAACGAAATGAAAATACCGTTGAATATAAATCTCCTAAATTCGGTGGTGGTTTTAACGTACTTGCAGCTTTATCATTACATCCAAGCACTTCAATTCCCAAAGATGCAACGACCGGAGAAGGTCAGGACGACAATAAAGCTTACGATCTGGCTTTAACTTATAAAGAAGGTCCTGTTGACTTTGCAGCTGCTTATGAACGCTATGAAGAAAACTCTGCAATTGGCTCGGGTGAGCGTGATGGATTCCGTATCGCAGCAGCATACAAAATCACACCAGAACTAAACTTAGGTGGTTTATACCAATATCTTACACATGACTTGGAAGGTACTGCAACCAAATATGCTGATGCACAAGTATTTGGTGTAGCGGCAGACTATAAAGTAGCACCAAAGACTTATGTACGTGGTCAGGTATTCCACCGTGACGTTGACACCGAAGATGCAAATTCTACACTTTTAGCAGTTGGCGTGGAACATCGTTTAGACAAGGCTGTACGTGTATACGCAAACCTTGCAACCATGTTAAATGATAAAAATGCTGATCTTACTCCTTGGAAAGAAGGTCGTAGCTTTGGTAACTCCGTAAAAGGTGCTAAAGACGAAAACTCAACAGCTCTTTCTTTAGGTTTCCGTTACGACTTCTAAGTCTGAACCAAACTTAAAACATAAAAACACGCTTCGGCGTGTTTTTTGCATACTTAAAAAACCAAATAAAAACTAAGCCAACAAACTTGCCGGCTTAGTTTATTCAAGTCAGTTTTGCAAAGCTGAATTTTTCAATATTAACGCTTTAAAAATCCAGACACTAAATTCATCACTTGTTGAATATCATCATTGGCTTCTTGTTTGCTAGTTTGCTCACCTTGTGGTGTCAATGAATCAATAATTTGCGGCAATACTGCAGAAATCGCATTATAAATATCTTGCTTTGGCGCCTGAGTTTGCTGTGCGACCTGCTCTACATCGGCATCATCAAATAAACTTTGTACTTGTTCAGCACCTACATGCGCATTTTCACCTGGGCCTGTAGACACCCAATCATCCACCTGACTGGTTAAGCCTTGTCCTTTGAGTTTATCCAAAGCACCTTGCAAGCCACCCTGTTTTTGAATCCATGCCAACACCAAAGGCAAAACTGCAATCAATAAACTTTGTGTACCTGAAGCACCTGTAGCAGAACGCTGTTGTTGCCCACCTAACTGACCTAGTACCGAACCAAGAATGCCACCCAAGCCGCCTTGCGCAGATTGTTGGTTATTACCACCAAGTTGCCCCAAAACCGAACCTAAAATACCACCCAATCCGCCTTGAGATTGATTAGATTGCTGATTCGCGCCCAATGCCTGCTTTGCTAAAATTTCAACAATATTGCTTAAATTGGTCATTTTATTTTCCTCATAATGCCCTTATGACAGCATACGAAGTTTTGACTGAATTGCGCGCTTGAAATTGTTAAATTTTGCAATATCCTAAATTTATGTGAATTAATTATCATTATTAGAATTTTGTGATCGTAATTCAGCACTTACCAGCGGAATTTATCCCAATTTTCAGGGTTTGCCCAAAACTTAGAATTAAACCAATCAGGCACGTGCTTATAAGTCAAAATATTAAATTGCCATAAGCACAAATGATGCTGCTCAAAGCGATGTTCAATCAATTGCGTAAAACCAAGCGCTCTAAGCAATTGCTCATCTTCACGCGCAGCAATCACCACAATACGTTTTGCCAATAAATCACGTAGCTTCACCAAAATTTGCGAGGTGTGTTGTGGTGTCTGCGCAGCAAAATCGGCAGCATCTAAAAATACAACTGCCAAATCAAAACGTTGGGTAAAAGGCAGATTTAAAAATGCCAATGCGCTAAAATACTGCCATTGGATAGTTGGCTGCTCATCAGCCGCTTGATTGTTATACTTCGGGCTTGCTTCAATATTTTGCCCTATACACAATGCAGTAGAAATTGGCTGTTGTTGAGATAAATCATCAATTAATGCTTGAATTAAACGCATTTCAGCCATCACTGCATTCCTTCATTTTCGAGAGAGTATTCTTATGGAACTACAAGGCATTTGCCATAAAATGCACGCAGGTCTTAAGGACCATAGTGTAACTGATGAACAGGTACACAAGGCAAATGTTGAATATAAATTTATTCTAGACCGTGCAGAAATTGACCTGCCTTTTCAGCTTGGGCAAGAACTTGAACTGGAATGGACGGGCAATATTTATTGTGTTTCTTGTGGTGTGAAAACACCAAAATCCTATTCGCAAGGACATTGTTTCAAGTGTTTTAAAACCAAAGCATCTTGCGATATGTGCATCATGAAGCCTGAGACCTGTCACTATCATTTAGGTACCTGTCGTGAAGATAGTTTTGCTCAAGAAGTCTGCTTTCAACCGCACATCGTATATTTAGCCAATTCAAGTGCTTTAAAAGTGGGAATCACCCGTTTAGGTCAAATGCCAACACGTTGGCTAGATCAGGGCGCAACTCAAGCCTTGCCAATTATGAAAGTCGGCTCACGCCGTTTATCTGGGCAATTGGAAGTTATGTTTGGTACACAAGTCGCAGATAAAACCGACTGGCGCAAACTACTCAAAGGCGAAGCAGAGCCGCTAAACCTAATTGAAGTGCGTGAACAACTGATTGAAGAGTTTGCGCCTAAAATTCAGACCATTCGTGATGAGTTTAGTCAAAACCTTGAATTCAACGAAACGGTAGAGCTTTTAGATCAGGAACTTCCGCGTGAATTTGTGTACCCTGTAGAACAGTATCCTGAGAAAATTAAATCGCATAACTTAGATAAAACCCCAATCATTCGCGGCAAACTGCAAGGAATTAAAGGGCAATATTTAATCTTGGATACAGGTGTCATCAACATTCGTAAATACACAGGTTATGAGCTAAAAATTCGCGCTGAATAAATCTTGAAACTGCTTACTTAATCATTTTAGATGCACAAAAAAACCAGAAAATTTGCTGGTTTTTTTGTAGATGTTCATCACTTATTTGATTTTCGCTTTCGATTTCAAATATTGCGTATAGTCATCTAGCTCTTGTTGAGCACGTAATTGTTGATACAACTGCGCTAACTCTTTCAGTTGCTCAGGCGTTAAAGCATTCGATGTAGTATCGTTTACATTTGATACAGCTACCACCACTAATTCATTTGGTATAGATGCTGTTGTTACTGACCACATACCATCTTTAGGCGCAAGCACACTAAATGCAGCACGTTCAATTTCACGCTTTAACAAACCATCTGCACGGGTGAATGTGCCTGCATTTTCAAAACGGATTTGGTTTTTCGCCAAAACGGTCGCTGCAGGTTGAGTTTTAAAGGCATCCAACGCAGCTTGAATATCTTTTTTCGCTGCATCAAAGGCTTTTTTCTCAATCAGTTTAGCTTTTACGCGGGGTGTTGCTTCTTCTAAAGTTTGCACACCTGCGGCATGGTAATTACGCACTTTCACCCATACCACATCGCCATTGGCTAAAGTAATGTTACTCGATGCGTTGCGATCGCCATTTTTCACATCATCATTAAACAATTTAACTTTGACAGATGGCTGGCTTAAAACAGGATGCTGCGCCGCCAAAGTTAAACCATTAACAGATTCGACTTTGGCCGTTTTCACTTCTTCTGCCACAACATCTAAAGCATCACTACTCACCACCAATTCATTTAAGCTGTTGATGGTATCGGTATACGCATTTTCAGTTTTGGCTTTTTGCAACTCTGCCATTAAACGTGCTTTTTGAGTTTCAAACGCAGGGACTTGAACTGTAGCACCTTCTGTTTGAATCACATGATAGCCATATTGAGTTTTAATCGGCTGTGATACTTCACCAGATTTTAAGCTACCCACGGCTTTGTCAAAGGCATCGCCAAATACGCCTGCTTCATAACCTGCAACCTCACCACCTTTGGCTTTAGACTCAGGATCATCCGAATACTTTTGTGCAGCTGCAGTAAAGCTTGTACCTTGCTTAATTTCAGCTGCGGCTTGCTCTGCAAGTTTTTTAGCTGCGGCATCATCACGCGCATCGGTGGTGATTAAAATATGTTTCACTGTCGGTACAGCAGCACCTTTTTGAGTTTCGACAAACTTTTGATAAGCCTGTTGTAACTCTGCGTCAGTGACAGCCGTATTTGCAGGTGCAATATTGGCTGGAGTCACCACAATGTAATCGACATCAACGCTAGCAACCTGTTTAAAGGCATTGGCGTGCTGTTCATAATACGCAGCAATCTCTTGTGCATTTGTGGTGATGTTTTTCTTGTAGTCATCTAACTTAATGCTAGATAAATGCAAAGTACGTTGCTGGGTTTGTAAATTGGCAATTTGCTGAATATCAGACGGGCTAACTAAAGCATAATCGGTAAAGCTAGCACTCAGCATTTTTAACGCATGGTCTTGGCGTAAATTTGCCACAAGCGCCTGATTGGTCATGCCTACAGATTGCAGATAGTTCGCATACAAGCTTTCAGAAAACTTGCCATCTTGTTGGAAATTCGGTTGCTGTGCAATCATTTGTTCAATTTGTGCATCGCTCAAAGAAATCCCTAATTTCTCAGCTTGTTGTAATAACAAGGTACGTGCAACCAACGTATCTTTGGCTTTGTTTTGAATATAATTTTGATTCAATAGTGTTTCATCACCATTGGTATAGGCCAAGTATTGTTCTTTCAAGGAATTGGTCAGATTATCTAATTCTCGTTTTGAAATTTGCTGACCATTGACTGTTTGTGCAGTGTCTTCAGACTGACCTCCACTAAAATATCCTTCAATACCTACAAGTGCTAAAGGGGTCAAGAACAAGACGAGCAAAACTTTGCCCAACCAACCCTTAATAACTTTACGAAAAGATTCCATAAGTATTCCAATATTTTATTTGTGCGAGATTTTAACTGAAAACCCTCAACGAATGAATGCGTTGAAGCCGTTTATTGACATTATTAATAAAAAACGCGCCAATTGGCGCGCTTTCTTGGCATTTTAAAAGATTATGCTACTGAATCTTTTAAACCTTTACCCGCTTTAAAGCTTGGTACTTTGCTTGCTTTAATTTCAAGTGTAGCACCTGTTTGTGGGTTACGACCTGTGCGAGCAGCACGCTCTTTCACATTAAATGTACCAAAACCAACGAGGGTTACAGTATCACCCGCTTTAAGCGCTTCAGTAATAGAAGCAATTGTTGCGTCTAAGGCCTTACCTGCATCAGTCTTAGACAATCCCCCTTTCTCTGCAATTGCATCGATTAATTCTGATTTATTCATGAAAATTACGTCCTCTTAATATCGTTTATTTAAGGTCCAGAGATTTAATTTAAATTACCGTAACGCCTTTATAGCAATGCTTTGAGGGTAAAAGCAATACTCCCTGCACGCTTTTATGCAAAATAAATGGTAAAACGATGGAACTATTAGCCTCTATTCAGTTTTGCCCTAAAATACCCGATGTATAATAAAGCAACATACTTTAAGCCCCCTTTGCACAGAATTACTTTTTCGCGACATCTTCTTTTAATTGTTTATTTTCTTCAATCAACGCATCGACTTTGGCATGTAATTGCAGTACCAATTGCTCCAAATGTTGTAGGTCTTTTGCTGTCACCAAGCCAATTCTATTTAAAGAATGATTGACGCTATGGTCAATTAAACGCTCAACTTTATCTTTAGTATCAATGACCGACTCTTTGGCTTTTTCAGACACTTTTTCAACTGTTTGATCGGCAATTTCTGTAGTTTTAGATTCTAATTCCTCACCCACCTTGACCAGAGAGTCAAACAATTTATTGCCTTCTTCTTCTGCGCGTGAAAATGCACCTAAACCTGCTAGCCAAATTTGCTTGGTATATTTACGAAAATCGAGTGATGATTTACGTCCTGAGCGTAATTTATCTTTATTTTTCAATGTGGTTTCTGATTCAAGCAAATGCTCTTCTACGCTATCCGTCGTTTTTTCCATGAACCTCTCTCCTGCTTATTTTATGCGCACATAAATGTAATAAACCTACAAAATGCTTTCATAATAGCAAATTAAATACTTGATCGTTTTGCTAAACTGTTCTACAAAGCAAGATTATTCGCTGCGCTTCTTAGAATGTATTCTCAACGAAGCGCAAAACAAGGAATTCAACTTTAGATTTAGGGACTTGATTTTATGAGTGATTCGCAACAAAGACAAAGTAATCCACATTTGTTGCTGACCATGCTCATGATTGTGCTGGAAACAATTTTTAGCTTTATTCTAAAACATGATCGTGTGGTCGCTTTGCAGGCTAAAAAGTTTGTCGACCAGAAAATCACCATTAAAATTAATAGCTATATTCCTTATTTCGACATTTACGTGGAATTCAATCCAAACGGCATCTTATTTGACAGCAAAGCACCTGAACAAGCTGTCGATTTAGATGTGCGCACCACCCTCATAGATTTATTTAAAATCTTTATTTTAGGTAATCGTCGCAGTATTAAACACATGCGTATAGATGGTGACATTACCCTTAAAGATGAGTTTCGTGATCTAATTTTGCATTTTAGTGCACCCAAAGTTTTAGCTGACTGGAAACAATGGCTGAAAGAAGCACCGCAAGAACAAGAAGTGATTGGTTCTAAAAAGCGCATTGCCCCACTTTTAGACAAAATTGATGAACAACGCTCTAAGATCAACACCCTACAAGTTGAGCTTAAACAGCATAAAAACCGTATTCGTCGGATTGAACGTCGTCAAAAGCGCATTAACATCGCCTTTGGAGTAATAACAGTATTATTAATTACGTTATTAGTGTATAATTTATGGATCGTTTAAACGCATTAAAATATCAATAAAAACAGCGTAAATCCTTGCGCACGATATCATAATAAAATACTTGACTAATTTAGTCGGGATTCATACAATACCCATATCTAGTCTAATCATGTGTATCGAATCATGCGCTTAACAACTCGCGGTCGCTACGCAGTGACTGCTCTACTTGATTTAGCTTTGCAGCCAACTGAACAAACGATCACGCTTGCTGAAATTGCAGCCCGTCAAACTATTTCTGTTGCTTATCTTGAGCAGTTATTCGCAAAACTTAAGCGCCACGGCTTAGTGTCTAGTGTTCGCGGTGCTAACGGTGGTTACCATTTAGCACGTAGTGCAAATGAAATCACTGTGCTAGAAATCATTGAAGCCGTAAACGAAACTGTTGATGCAACGCGTTGCGACCATAAAGGCAACTGTCAAAATGGTGCAATGTGCTTGACTCACGACTTATGGCAGGAACTCTCCCATCATATTGCCGACTATCTCGCTAAAATCTCACTTGCTGATTTAGTTGCGCGTGACAACGTACAAACTGTTGCCATTCGCCAGAACACAGCACCGTTTGATTCAGCTCTGTTATCGGTTACAGGTATTTGACATGAAACGTCCAATTTATCTTGACTACGCAGCAACCACTCCTGTAGATCCTCAAGTTGCAGAACGCATGATGGAGTGCCTGACTTTTGATGGGACTTTCGGTAATGCCGCTTCTCGTTCGCACGCTTATGGCTGGCAAGCAGAAGAAAAAGTTGAATATGCACGTGAACAAGTTGCGAACTTGATCAAAGCAGACCCACGTGAAATCGTGTGGACTTCTGGTGCAACAGAATCAGATAACCTTGCACTTAAAGGCGTAGCACAATTCTATTCGTCTAAAGGCAAACACATTATTACCTCTAAAATTGAACACAAAGCCATTTTAGATACCTGCCGTGAGCTTGAATCTGAAGGTTTTGAAATCACGTACTTAGAGCCACAACCACAAACAGGTTTAATTACACCTGAAATGGTTGAAGCGGCAATTCGTCCAGACACAATTTTAGTGTCGTTGATGATGGTCAATAACGAAATTGGTACGATTACCGATGTCGCTGCAATTGGCGAAATCACCCGTGCCAAAAAAATCTTCTTCCACGTTGATGCTGCGCAAGCTGCAGGTAAGGTAGAAATTGATTTATCTACCTTAAAAGTAGACTTAATGAGCTTCTCTGCACACAAAATCTATGGCCCTAAAGGTATTGGTGCGCTATTTGTACGCCGCAGTCCACGCGTACGCTTAAAAGCACAAATGCATGGTGGCGGTCATGAGCGTGGCATGCGTTCAGGCACACTTGCAACCCACCAAATTGTAGGTATGGGCGAAGCATTTGAACTTGCAGGCAAAAACTTGGCTTCTGAACAAGCCCGTTTACGTGTATTGCGCGACAAACTTTGGAATGGCTTGAACACCATGGAACAAGTTTTCCTGAATGGTCACCCAACACTAAACGTAGCCAACTATTTAAACGTCAGCTTCAACTTTGTTGAAGGTGAATCTTTAATGATGTCTCTTAAAGATGCTGCAGTATCTTCAGGTTCTGCGTGTACTTCAGCGACTTTAGAGCCATCTTATGTATTACGTGCACTAGGTCTTTCAGACGAACTTGCACACAGCTCAATTCGTTTCAGTTTTGGTAAATACACCACTGAAGAAGATATTGATCATGTCCTAACTGTGACTAAAGCTGCTGTTGAAAAGTTACGTGAACTTTCACCGCTTTGGGATATGTATAAAGAAGGGATTGACCTTTCTAAAGTAGAATGGACTGAACACTAATTCATCCCAAATCTAATGGCTTTGACAGGAAGCCATTAGATTGATAAAGGTAATTTCACCCCCATATTTATATTAAGGCTGACCCCGAGGTTTGGAGAAGCGACATGGCTTATAGCGATAAAGTAATTGATCATTACGAAAACCCTCGTAATGTTGGCGTTTTAGACAAAAATGCTGAAAACGTTGGTACAGGTATGGTGGGCGCACCTGCATGTGGCGATGTAATGCGTCTGCAAATTCAAGTGAATGACGAAGGCGTGATTGAAGAAGCACGTTTCAAAACTTATGGTTGTGGTTCTGCCATTGCTTCTAGTTCTTTGGTTACTGAGTGGCTTAAAGGTAAAACTTTAGATGAAGCACAAGCGATCAAGAACATTGATATTGCTACCGAACTTGCCCTTCCACCAGTGAAAGTACACTGCTCTGTATTGGCAGAAGATGCAATTAAAGCTGCTGTAGAAGACTATCGCAGCAAAAAGACCAAAGCTTAATTTGCTAAGTTTTGTGGAAAAATAAACGGAGTTTTCATGATCAATTTAACTGAAAATGCTGCAACTCATATCAGCAATTACTTAAAGAATCGCGGTAAGGGTCAAGGTATTCGCGTTGGTGTGAAAACTTCAGGCTGTTCTGGTTTGGCTTATGTACTCGAATTTGTAGATGAAGTCGATACGCACGACCAAATGTTTGAACAGTTTGGTGTTAAAGTTTTCGTTGATCCGAAAAGCCTAGTTTACCTAGATGGCATGGAAATGGACTATGTCAAAAATGGTTTAAACGAAGGTTTCGAGTTTAACAACCCCAATAAAAAAGGTGAATGTGGCTGCGGTGAATCGTTCACGGTATAACGCCACCTCCCTCTTTTTAGCTTAAAACAGTGTACAATACACTGTTTTAATTGCATTTATGCAGCCAATTTTGCACACTAATTGCGGATTCCATCTCCCATGAATCATTTTGAGTTGTTTAATCTTCCTGTTGCACTCGATATTGATTTCGCTACTTTAAAAGCTGAATTTTTAAAGCTACAGCAGCAATATCACCCCGACAAAGCCGAAGACAAAGATCAAGCCTTGATTAAATCTAGTAAAATTAATCAGGCGTTTAAACAACTCTCTGCGGTAGACAGTCGTGCTGCATATTTACTCTCATTGAAAAAGCAAGATTATCATCTCGATCAATCCATCCATGACTTTGAATTTTTACAAGATGCCTTGGAAATTCGTGAGCAATTGGATGATGCCAACTGTGCCGATGACTTACAGTCATTAAAGGTTGAAGTACAACAATGGGTTGATGGCTTAGTCCGTGAATTTAAAATTGACTATGCCGAAGAAGATTGGGCAGAAGCGCGTGACACTGTGCGTAAATTACGCTTTTTCATGAAAGTTATGGCTGACCTAGACAAAGCTGAAGATCGTTTCCTTGATGATGACAGTTTTGATTTAGACGATGATTTTTAATTTTAGTTTGTATTTTAATATTTAACGGGCAAAGGATTTTACATAATGGCGCTCTTGCAAATTGCAGAACCAGGTCAATCAAGTGCACCGCATGAACATCGCATTGCGATTGGCATTGACTTAGGCACCACTCATTCATTGGTTGCCACAGTTCTTTCTGGTAAAGCCAAAGTCTTGCATGATGAGCAAGGTCGCGTGCTACTGCCTTCTATCGTCCATTATGCAGAGCAAAATACACATTATGGCAATGCTGCTGCGCCATTTATTACTACAGACCCTAAAAACACGATTGTTTCAGTCAAGCGTTTTATGGGTCGTTCTAAAGCGGACATTAAATTTCAACATCCATACACGTTAGTGGGTGAAGACAATCAAATGCCTGCTTTTGAAACAGCTCAAGGCCGTAAAACACCTGTTGAAATTTCGGCAGAATTACTTAAACAACTCAAAGACCGCGCAGAAGCCAGCTTACAAAACCCTGTAAATGGTGCAGTGATTACTGTTCCTGCTTATTTTGATGAAGCTCAACGCCAAGCCACACGTGACGCTGCCGAGCTTGCAGGTTTAAAAGTATTGCGTTTATTGAATGAACCGACTGCAGCAGCGGTTGCCTACGGTTTAGATCAAGACACCAACTTGGCTCAAGACCGTAACTATGTGATTTACGACTTGGGCGGTGGTACGTTTGACGTTTCTATTTTACGTTTCTCTCAAGGTGTTTTTGAAGTTTTAGCCACAGGCGGCCACACTGCTTTAGGTGGTGATGACTTAGATCGTCTGATTGTAAAATGGGCAAAAAAACAGCTGAATATTGAAAGTTTAGATGATGCAGAATATGCACACTTTATTGTGTCTGCACGTAAAGCCAAAGAAGCGCTCAGCAATGCAGAAAGTGTTGAATTAAAACTGTTAGAGCACACGCTGCAATTAGACCGCGCAAACTTTGAAAGTATTATTCAGGTTGCTTTAGATAAAACCATTAGTGTATGCAAACGTGTATTACGCGATGCCAAACTTGACCTAGATGACATTCAAAATGTAGTTTTAGTTGGTGGTTCAACACGTTCTTATGCCGTGCAAAAAGCTGTTCGTGAAGTATTTAATCAAGAACCATTATGCACAATTAACCCAGATGAAGTGGTTGCAATTGGTGCATCAATTACCGCCAATCAACTAATTGGTAACAGCAAAGATGGTTCGTTGCTATTAGACGTTACCCCACTGTCTTTGGGTTTAGAAACCATGGGCGGTTTGGTGGAACGCTTAATTTCACGCAATACTGCAATTCCTGTAGCACGTCGCCAAGAATTTACCACTTATCAAGATGGCCAATCTGCCATGTTGATTCATGTGGTACAAGGTGAGCGTGATTTGGTAGAACATTGTCGTAGCTTAGGTCGTTTTGTGCTACACGGTATTCCACCAATGACTGCGGGTCAGGCACGCATTGAAGTTACGTTCCAAGTCGATGCTGATGGCTTGCTCAGTGTTTCTGCTAAAGAAACCACTTCTGGTGTGACTGCAAATATCGACATCAAGCCATCTTATGGTTTATCTGAAGCAGATACCGAGCGTTTGCTGCTAGATGGTTTCAAATATGCAGAAGAAGACAAGCAATTGCGTCATTTGCATGAAACCAAAGTTGAAGCACAACGTGAACTTGAAGCTTTACAACAAGCCTTAAAAGTAGATGCACAACTATTAAGCCCAGAACAATTAGAAGCTTTAAATACTGCCAAAGCGCAGTTGGAAGCCGAATTGACTGGACAAGACATTAAAGCCATTGAACATGCTGTTGAACAGCTTAAAATACACAGTGATGCTTTTGCTGCAATTCGTATGAATCAACATATTGATACAGCACTTAAAGGCACTAAACTCGACGACTGGTCAAACTCAAACTAATTTAAGGTAAAGATTATGCCACGTATTAAAGTACTTCCACATGCGCAATTCTGCCCAGAAGGTGCTGAGTTTGAAGTCGAACAAAATGCCAACTTATGCGAAAGCTTACTTGAAAATGGCATTAAAATTGAACATGCTTGCGATATGTCTTGTGCATGTACCACTTGCCACGTTGTTGTTCGTAAAGGCTTTGACAGCCTAGAAGAAATGGATGATGTTGAAGCTGACTTATTAGACCGTGCTTGGGGTTTAGAGCCTGATTCACGCTTATCTTGTCAGGTTAAAGTGGTCAATGAAGACTTGGAAGTCGAAATTCCAAAATACACCATTAACCATGCTTCAGAAAATCATTAATCATAAAATGATGCTAATTCTAAAAAACTGCGCTACGGCGCAGTTTTTTTTATTGCACAACTTTAGATTTAAAATTTTTGAGGATTTAAAAGTTAAACGAGATCTACATTATAAGAAAAATTTTAGTGTTTTTCAGGAATATGAGTTTTGGCAATTTCTTCAACAGGTGGATGTTCAATCACTTCATCTTCAAGATTAAGTTTTACAATGCCCTGTGAGTTGGTCAGCTTTTGCTGCGTTTGAATTCTTTTAATCATTTTTTCTAATACGGTAATTAGCTCAGGATATTCAAAATTCTGCACTTCATCCAAATTAAGCAACAAATGAAAACCTTTATATTCGTAGTCAAACCAACGCTGATAATCCGACTTGCTGGCCGCATATTTTTCCATCACTTGCCAAGTTTTTACAGGACCTTGAATCCCCTTTAAAAAGATCGGTGCTTTCGGAGCACACAAATAATCATTTTTAATCAGTTTATAAGTGTCATCTGAAAGTAAAATTTCATCAACTTCGGCCGCACTTTGCAAACGCGCAGCTAAGTTAGCATCACGCCCAACAATGGTATATGCCATCCGATGTGCTGCACCGTAGTTCCCAACGTGGCAATATCCTGTACTGATACCCATACGAATATGTAAAGGCGGATAGCCCATTTTGACCCAACGTTCGCGTAACAATTTCATTTGCTGACGCATCGCAATAGCCATCTCTACACAAGTTTTAGCATCTTGTTCAACACCTTGCGTATTTGGATCACCAAAGAAAATTAAAATCGCATCACCCATAAACTTATCCACCGTCGCTTCATATTGCTTGGCAATTTCGGTCATGTGGCTTAAATAATCATTGAGCAGGAATGCTAAATCATCTGGAATTAGTGTTTCAGAAAGTTCAGTAAAGCCTTGAATATCAGAAAAGAAAATCGTCATTTTTTTACGTTTATATTCAATTTTCGCTTCCGACTCACCTTTCATAATCGATTGCCACAACTGCAAAGGTGCATAGCGACTAAGCTGATTCGCAAATTCCATATAGCGGTTCATTTGTGTGTAGTAATGGTCTTTCTTTGCCGTGGTATAGCGGATACGACGTGCCTGATAGGCACTGCCCATGCCAAAGTAAAAGATCATACATAAAAAGGCTAAAATCGTAAGTTCGGTACTGCTTTGTTCAAAATATTCGTTAAAACCAAAAATAAAAATATTACAAAAATAAAAAACTGTGACCGCCAATAAGGATGCCAATGCCACCAAAAAGAAAGAAACTTTAATATAAATGGCGGTATATAGCAGCGCAAATAAAGCGGCAAAAGTAAGTACCAAATTCAGATGTACCGCAGACAAACATACTGCGACTACCACAATATCAATAATAAACAGGATATTACGCTTGGCTTGATGACTATATTTATATTGCAGCCAACGCGAAAATTTAGGAATTATCAGTAATAAAAAAGTAAGAAAAAACGGAAGGTAAATTTGATAATTGGTATCGGCGTAGGTGTAGTGATAGACCACCATAATCAGGGATAAACTTGCATACCCGACTAAACGATGCAGAAATTCGAATTGTTTGGGATCTCTTTCCATCCAATTGTACATGAACACCGCGGCCTACTCCAATCTAGGATTAAAAAGCCACGCATCCTGCGTGGCAATTCATTTCAATTAATCCATTCGCCAGTCAAATGGCATATCGCCTTGACCACGCAGAGCAAGCATCAAGGTTTGACGCATGTGAGCCAAAACTTCATTGCTGTATGGTACAGCTGGCGTACCCCAAACTGGTTTAGGCCAAGCCACATCATTTTGATAACGCACGACGTGATGAAAATGCAATTGTGGAACCATATTACCTAAAGCCGCCACATTCATTTTATCGGCACGGAATACACGTGATAATTGGCTAGATAACCAGCTAGATTCACGTAAAAATTGTTCTTGGTCTGCCTGGCTTAATTCGTATAGTTCTGTAACCCCTGGCACACGTGGAATTAGAATTAACCAAGGGAATTGCATATCATTCATTAAACGACATGTTGACAGAGGAAAGTCGCCTACAAAAAAAGTATCTTGAGCAAGTTGTGGATGCAAACTAAACATATCTTTATAAATGACGCAAATTGTAATGATGGGTAATACTATCACATCCCTAGTGAACTGAGTATGATTCCCATCATGTTTCGATGTAAATAAAGTGCAATTTTAACCAAATTCATCATGAATAATATTCATTATAGAATCAGAGGTTTCTTAGCAAATATTCATAAATTTACCGATATGATATTTGGATCAATTTGCATTTTTAAACTCAGCTGTGCAAAGTTTTTAGCAGGCTGTTTAATAGATCGGCAATAAATTTAATCCGCTTTTCAGCTTCCTCCAACATCACCATCACTTTTAAACGCTGTCCACCATCCATACGGAAATAGGTCGGATGTTTTTGCATCATTTGAATGATGCTCATGGCTTGCACAGGTGTATCTGGTGAAAATTCGATATGACCGCCATTTGTACCAATATCAATTTTAGTGATGCCCAACTGCTCTGCTTTTAAACGCAGTTGATGTACAGCAAATAATTGTTTCACCGCTTGTGGTGGAATACCAAAACGGTCAATCAACTCCATACGGATATGATCAAGCTTTTCTTGAGTATCGGTATTACTAATGCGTTTGTAGAACAATAAGCGCTGATGCACATCGCCCAAATAATCATCTGGAATTAAAGCAGGCATGTGCAGGTTGATTTCTGCAGTTAAAGACAATGGTGCATCGAAGTTAGGGGTTTTACCTTTTTGAATGGCTTTGGTGGCTTTTTCCAGCATTTCCATATACAGGCTATAACCAATAGCTTGCATTGAACCGCTTTGTTGCTCACCCAGTAATTCGCCCGCACCACGAATTTCCAAGTCTTCGGTTGCCAGCATAAAACCTGCACCCAAAGTTGAGGCACGCTGAATCGCATCCAAGCGTTTTTCAGCATCGCCTTTTAAGCCCTTAATGGAAGGTACCAGCAAATACGCATAAGCTTGGTGATGCGAACGTCCAACACGACCACGTAGTTGGTGCAACTGCGCCAATCCGAGTTTATCTGCACGTTCAATTAAAATGGTATTGGCATTTGGAACATCAATCCCTGTTTCAATAATGGTTGAGCAAACCAACACGTTATATTCTTTATGATAAAACTGCTGCATGACTTGCTCTAATTCACGCTCGCGCATTTGCCCATGCGCAACTGCAACCCGCGCTTCTGGTACCAATTCACGAATGGTTTCAGCACTACGCTCAATGGTTTCCACTTCATTATGCAGGAAATACACCTGACCACCACGTAACAATTCACGTAAAATGGCTTCTTTCACCGTATCGCCTGTATGCTCTTGCACAAAGGTTTTGACCGCTAAACGGCGTGCAGGTGGTGTAGCAATAATGGATAAATCGCGCATACCGCTAAATGCCATATTTAAGGTACGTGGAATTGGCGTTGCGGTTAAAGTCAGCATATCCACATCGGCGCGCAGCGCTTTAATACGTTCTTTGTCACGCACCCCAAAACGATGTTCTTCATCGACAATCATTAAACCCAACTGCTTGAACTGAATATTTTCTTGCAGAATTTTGTGCGTCCCAATCACAATATCGACTTTGCCTTCAGCTAAATCTTCAATGGTTTTTTGATGAGATTTGCTTGAACCAAAACGCGATAAGACTTCAATACGCACAGGCCAGTCGGCAAAACGGTCTTTAAAAGATTCATAATGCTGTTGTGCCAACAATGTGGTCGGAACCAATACCGCGACTTGTTTATTATTCTGTACCGCGACAAATGCAGCCCGCATGGCGACTTCGGTTTTACCAAAACCAACATCACCACAGACCAAACGATCCATTGGTTTTGCCAGTTGCATGTCATGTAAAGTCGCTTCAATTGCATTGGCTTGGTCTAGGGTTTCTTCATAAGCAAAGCCACTGGCAAATTGCATATAAAGACTATGATCCAACTCAAAAGCAAAACCCGGTTTAGATTGACGACGTGCCTGAATATGCAGTAATTCTGCTGCCACATCGTGAATTTGTTCCAACGCTTTGCGTTTGGCTTTATTCCATGCATCTGTGCCTAATTTATGCAAAGGCGCAAGGTCTGGATCACCACCGCTATAACGGCTGATTAAATGCAAATTGGTAACAGGTACATACACTTTTGCAGCATCGGCATAATCAAGTTGTAAAAACTCATGCTCTTGCTCATCAATATTTAAAGTAATTAAACCTGCATAACGCCCTACGCCATAATCAATATGTACCACAGGTGCACCAATGCTTAACTCGGTCAAACTGCGAATTAAAAACTCTTCAGAAACTTCCTGCTGACGTTTACGACGGCGCTGCACCACACGATGTTCATACAACTGATTTTCTGAGATTACACTCAATTGATCTTGAATGACCAAGCCGCGATCTAAAGGTGCATTGGTAATCGCAATGGCTTGTAAAGACTGCTGAAATGCCTCAAAACTCTCCACTTGTGGAATTTCACCCAAAGCGGCACGCAACGCATCTTTTAAGGTTTCACGACGACCTGCACTTTCTGCCACCAATAAAACAGGATGATTGGCCGCATCAATATATTGCTTAACGGCATGAAAGGGTTGTTCTTGTTTAGGATCAACCGCCAAACGTGGTGGTACAAGTGTGCTTAAGTTCACTACACCTGCTTTTTGCTCAAAAGCTTCGGGCGATGCAATCACACGTCCAAATTGATTCAGTTGTTCTAATAATTGATTTGGTTGTAGGAATAATTGCTCAGGCGGCAAAATCGGCTGGTCGATGTTATGACGTCTGTCCTCATAACGATACAGCACATCTTTCCAAAATTGAGTTAAACAGTCATCCACCGCCTTATCTGTAATGACAATGCAATGCTTTGGTAAGTATGAAAGTAATGTATTTTGACCTTCAAGCTGTGCTTGAGTGAAGAATAACGGAAAATAAAACTCTAAACCAGGCGATGCAATGCCTTCTAACACATCCTGATACACAGGGTTCTTTTTCGGGTTTGCCGTTGGGAAACTTTCTGCATAGCGGTCACGGAAAATCGCACGACCTTCTTTTAATGGAAATTCTTTGGCGGGTAAAACCGTAAAATTCTGCAAACTTTGGGTGGTACGCTGCGTTTCTGGATCAAAAAACTTTAAGGTTTCAACTTCATCATCAAATAAATCAATACGGATGGGTGCTTCCTGTCCCGAAGCATAAATATCCATAATACTGCCACGCACAGCGAATTCACCATGATCATAGACTGTATCGACCAGATGATAGCCTGCTTGTACCAAACGCTGCTTTTGTTGTTCCAAAGCAAACTTTTGCCCAACACGAATATCGAAATGCTCGCCTAACACCCATGAGGTTGGTGCAACACGTTGTGCCAAAGTGGTTGCCGAAACCAACAATACACCTTGCTGCGGCATATTGGATAAAATCGCCAAACGCTCCGACACAATATCTTGATGCGGTGACAAGCGGTCATAAGGCAAAATTTCCCAATCGGGGAAAATAGTCGGTTTTACCCCGTAAAATTCTAATTCGCTTTCTAACTGCGCCAAATGTTGTTGATTGCGCGCGACAATCACAAATAAATGCTGATTCTGCTGACCAATTTCTTTAAATAATAATGCTGCGGCAGAACCTTGTAGATTACCAATCCAGCGTTTTTCGCCAGCTTTCAGTTGTGCTAAATTGAGTTGGGAAATTTCGTGTTGGAACATGTATATAGCTTTAGGGTCTAAACAACATGGGGCTTATACTAGCACGATGAATTGACGGTTTTACGTAATTTTTTTCATCCACCATTACAGCGTATTTAATTGCAAAATTTTATAAAACAGCGAGCTTTATAGTTTGATACACACGCCTCTTTACTTTTGATCACGTAAAAACTGTCGATAATAATCATTCAATTTTTTAACAATCGCTTTAAATTCCAGTAAGTTTTCTTCGGTATTACCAAGCATTGTGTTAAAACGCTGTTGCGCAATTTCCAGATCAATTTTTTCATTGATAATCATAGCTGTAGAATACAGCTGTGCCAAATCATCAAACTGCTGCATACGGCGGTTGGATAAATAATTTAAACGCTCTGCCAAAACATCGTTAAGCAAAATACCATCGACCATATAGCCTTGTTCCGCATCCCATTGAATATTCTGTGCTTCTAAATAGGCAATTTCTTCGAGATTGGCTTTATTTTTAAACAACCCTGTAAGTTTGCTGAACATTTTGAACCTATAAATTGGCGAAATCAAAGTGAATGCTGCAGAGTTTAAATGCTTCACTAAAATAGATGCAACTGATCAGGGTGATTTATGCTCCCCTGATGTTATAAGTCAGTGTTTCAACCCCACTTTGCTTAGGCTATTTATAATGATGCATATTTTGCATCCTGCCAAATGCAAAAAAGCATCTTGAAGATGCTTTTATAACAATCAAAAAATGACTTAAAGCTTATTTGCCATAAGTTTGCTGTAAATACTTCACAATCTTAGCTGATTCAAAAAGCTGAGTCTGGGTATTTGGATCGATTAAAAATGGGACTTGAATATTATCACCCATGACTTTTAATACCTGCTCACGCTTACCACCTGCCAGTGGCACATATTTACCCGGTTTTAAACGTAATTTTGCCAAGCCTTGATCTTGCCAACGCTCTTTGGCTACATTATGAAATTTGAATGGCAACTCCAGTTCAGTCAATACACCACGTACTACACGTGTATAAGGACTTCCCTCAAAACCCCACAGTTCAATCAGTTGTTCAGGTGCAGCGCGCTCTACAATTTTCTGGTTAATCCACACACCACGTGCACCATTCAATAACGTGCCTGCAAGTGCAACATAAGGAATTTTAGGAAAATGCGCGTATTTTTTTGGCGTTTTTCCACTTTTGCCATAATGTTTGAATAAATGATGAATGATCTGCTGTGATTCATAGAGCTGATCACCTGTATTTTCATCAATTAAAAATGGAAACTGAGTTTTACCACCCAGTTGTTTCACCAAAGGTCGATATTTTGTGCCGCCTTTGGGGCATGGATAAACCTCATAATCCAAATTTAACAAGGTCATGACTTCGCGTACACGACGGCAAAATGGTGAACCTTCAAACTCATATAACTTTAAGGCTTTTTCGGGTTGCTTAGGAAATGCTGTCCCATTCACTCCACGTCCACCTTCGGTGAGCATAGATGCCACTGCCTGAATGACTTTAATTTGATGATGCACCATTTTGTTTTCCTTGTGATGTGCTCAGCAATTTGATGACTGCGCCATCAAACCGCTTATAAATCGACCAACTTTTCTTTTGCCACAATAATACCGTTGTTATCAGCATAGACATAATCGCCCGAATTAAAAGTGACTTGTCCGAAATGCAAACTCACATCCACTTCACCCACGCCTTTGCGGTTACTTTTTTGTGGAATTGAAGCCAAAGCATGTACGCCTAAATCAAGTGCTGCAATTGCATCGACATCACGTACACAGCCGTAAATAATCACGCCATTCCAGTGATTTTTCACTGCAGATTCAGCAATCAAGTCCCCCATTAAGGCACAGCGCATAGATGCCCCACCATCTACCACCAAAACTTTGCCCGTGCCATCGGTTGCCAACAACTCTTTTACACGCGAGTTATCTTCAAAGCACTTTACAGTCACAATTTGACCGCCAAAAGTTTTACGTGCACCGTAACTTTTGAAAAATTTGCCATCCAAAGATGGAATCACCACTTGAAGGTCATGTTCTGGATGGTCATCTAATAAGTCACAAGTTACGAATGGTACTGTAGACACGTTGTTCCCCTTTTACTTGGTTTTTTGTATTTGTAAATTATCATAAATTTGGAATTTATGAATTTGCGATTGCGCTGCCTCGACCATAGTATGAGCCACTTGCGTAGCACTTACTGGCTTATATGTAAAATGATCGGGAATAAATCGTGATATTTTAAGATACAGCTTTTGTCCTAAATCTTCTAAACGCCGTTGTTCGTTGCGCTCACCCAATAATAAAGATGGACGCAAAATTGATACTTTGTCTAAATCCAAACTTTCAATATATTGTTCTAGCTCACCTTTGACACGATTATAAAATACGGCTGATTTGGCTTCTGCTCCCAAAGCACTGACCAATATGTAATGCGTACCCTTCGCCTGCAATAATTCGGCAAAATGTGCATTGATGGTATAGTCCACAGCATAAAATCCCTGCTTTGAGCCTGCCTTTTTTAAGGTTGTGCCTAAACAACTGAATGCATGACTATAACCGCTCACATCTTCATCATTGAGCAATAAAAAGTCTTCGAGGAGTAACGTCTGGACTTTTTCTAAGCGATTTAATTCCGAGCAAGGTCTACGCAAAACAACGGTGATATTTTTACATTCAGGCAGCTGATTAAGCTGTTTGACCAATTGCTGCCCAACTAAACCATTCGCACCAATTACAATTGCATTTTGAATAGAATTTGTCATTTTTTAAACAATCTCTGAGGCTTAAAGCTAATCTACCTGTTTCTTTCTGATTTTTCTGCAGCTAAAATGTTGTCAAAGCATGTCAAGACTTGACTTAACTGTCTAGTTTCATCAAAATATGGCACTTGTTTACGGGCTGGTGATAATTCTTCTGATGTTGGTTTTCGGAAGTAATTGCAGCCCGCCCAGACCAATCTATTTCAAGGAGTGCACGAGTGGCAAACTCTGCTCAAGCTAGAAAACGTGCTCGTCAAAACGTTAAAGCACGTAAACACAACGCAAGCTTACGTTCTATGGTTCGTACTTATTTAAAACGCACAATCGCTGCTATTGCTGCAGGTGATTATGCGGTTGCTACTGAAGCTTACAAAAAAGCTGTTCCAGTAATTGACCGTATGGCTGATAAAGGCATCATCCATAAGAACAAAGCAGCTCGTCATAAGAGCCGTTTAAACGCTCAAGTTAAAGCTTTAGCTTCTAACTAAGTGTTAAACAAAAGAAGCCCGTTAAGGGCTTTTTTTGTGCCTGCTGTTTCGATAATTTATCAAATTAAGCAATCTTTAGTTTCTGCACGCCAATTACATCACTTCAAATACACCTGCCACCATAAAATAAAAAACACCTCCTGAACTGGTCAAAAGGTGTTTTAAATTAATGAAGATGAATAATTCAGACGAAGAATTATTTCAGCATCAGTCGTAAATTTTGTGGACTTAAATAAGCCAGTTGCAAACTGTTATTAGCCTTTAATTGCGTCCATTGCTGATTCGCACCACCTGTGCAACCATAACGAATTAAACGCGCGCGGTTTTCTTTTAGGTAGCCATGCTCTAAATCAAAGCACTGATTCCCCTGACGAATCGTTCCCGAAGCTGTGTGCATTTCCCAGACCTGACTGTCTTTAGATGTACTGCAGCTTGCAAGTGAGACCACATTGCCGTTGTTGGTTAAGCACTGATCCATTTCTGCTTTGCTGTGAATACGCCCCAAACCATCATAAATCCACTGCTCAGTTGCATCGCCTGTACAGCCACTTGCTCCACTAATGTAAGCATTTTTCTGACCACTCGCCAAAGTTTCAACTTTCAAACAGTTATTTCTGTTTTTCATTAGTGTTGCTTCAGCCACAATATTTTCATTGCCTAAACCCAATCGCTCCACAAAATTGTGCAATGCTGTTTCCGCTTCAGGCTTAGTCTTTTCTAAATCGGCACGATAAACATTCATCCAGCGGTTTAAACGATAAATCGTATTTTGCTGTTGTTCATAACGCTGTAATTGTTGCTGTGCAGTTACACTTAGCTCTTGACGATAATCTGCATAAGAATCATACAATAGTTGTGCAGCAGGTTTTAAAGCCACCACAGCTTGACTGGCTTGCGCTTCCAACTGCTTCTGAAAATCAGGCATTTCAACTTTTCTTAAAGCTTCATAGCCATGTGTACGACCAATTTTTACCGCAGGTTGAATACTATCGCTATATTGCGGAATATTCAGTGTCGATAATAACTTCTCGGCATGATTGGCTTTTTTACAGTATAAATTCACCTGTTTTGGCTGCTCAGCAAGTGCTAAATTGACATGCAGTTTATTGGCATTGCTGGTCATACGGTTAGGTGCCAATGCCACGTTCTGATTACGATTGGCATATTGAACATCTAACCAACATGCGGCATTTTCAGCAGCACGATTTACCCCAGGTAAATTATAAACATTACCCCAGTTACTGCGTGCAGCAGGATACAACACACCTTGCTGAGTTTCAGGATCATATCCGCCAATAATAGTAATTACAGGCACACCAAATAAGCGCGGTTTTAAATAGTAACCATCGGCACTGTTGTACCAAACCTGATTGGAGCTTGGTACTTTTGGATAAACCACTTCCATTTGGCGTGTGTCTTTATTCCAAATTTTATAACCACTTGGTGAGCTTTCATCCCAAACATGTCGCGCCCCAAAGTGGGGTTGAATCCGAATATGGGTACTGTAACCCGTGTAATGGGTATAACGCGAAATGCTACTGTTGGTTGCACCACCTGACATCGCATCCCAACTATAAGCATATTGTTTCAGGAAGTTAGGCACACCATTTTTGCCATCACCCAAGTTTCGAGTATGCCACGCTAAGTTACCGCGCATTTTATTACGATACGCAATATAGCCCCAACCGCTGTCTGCATGGTGTGCAGCCCAGAACATATTTTCACCTTGTGAACCCGGATAATGCCCTAGACCATAATGATGTCCAATTTCATGGCTGAACTCGTTGCCCACAGAATCATACAGGGTCAACATACCATTACCGCCACTTAAACCATGCGTTTGATCACCATTTGTATATTTACCTCGTGCATGATGGGCAATTACAGTTTGTGTAAGTTGTGGCTGTTGCTGACTTTGCATAGAGGCACTGGTCACACCCCAGTTGGCTAAGTTAATTCCCACACTAAAGGTCGATTTTGCAGTATTTTCCCGCATGTCCCCCGAATAGACACCACCTTCACCCGCACTTTGGGTATCGTAAATCGTGCCGTTGGCGACCATCACTCGATCTAGCTGAATGTCATCATATTTTGCCACGGTCATTTGTGCCGCAGGAATGGTTTGGAAATAATCGGTACCCGCTTTTTCAGGCTCTAATAACATATAATGCCCGCCCGATTTCGGTGGTGCAGTTAGTAGACCAATACGAATATTGTTGAGTACCAATTCACCCGGTGCTGCAAAATCAATTTTTTCTGCGTCAAGTGCACCACTACGGTTTTTAGAATCAACCAAACGCAGCTTTAAACCAGGACGTACTTCATCCCAATTTAATTTAGCCGACCACGCACGCTTACTATACAGTACCTCGGCACGACCATCTTGATTGCTCTGGTCTGAAGCAGTAATCTGGGTTGGATCAAGTAAAGCAACACGACGTAACAAGCGCTCATTTTGATACACTTCAAGCTGTAAAGTGTCGATATTGCCCATGCCTTGATTTGGCGTAACCAATAATAATGCTTCTTTTTCTGCGGTTAGACGTGGCATTTTTTTCACCTCGTTACCATTCGGGTCAACCACATGCCCTTGAGCAAATTGAATCATTGCCTGAAAATCACCATCTAAATCATTACGCACTTCACGTGATTCAGAATTAGCGTTGTAATCATAAAACCCGAGTACCGATTGATTGATGACATCTTGTTTAGGTTCAGGATAAGGATTAGCCACATTGCCCACAGGTGGTTGCTGAGGATTTTCCGGTGGTATTGGATTTTCTTGATTTGAATTCCCAGCGGTATCTCCCTCGCCACCACCGCCACCACCACATGCGGCAAGCATGGATGATAATATACATACACTTAATAGACTAAGCGAAAACCGAGTCACACTTTTCATTATTTATTCCACCCCAATGTCAATTTATGACAAAAAATATAAAAATAAACACATATTTTTCAATAACTTGTATTTTTATATTAAATAGATGTATAAAATTATGCAATTCTCAAGTTTCATATCGCTTTATATTTTCAACACAATTTTATTAATTTTTCTTTATAAAAATCAGCGAATTTTTAAAGCAGCACACAGATTGATAGACAATATTTGATCGAGTTTGCGCTCACAACTGCATAAAATGAAGGAAAAAAAGAGAATAAAATTTGAATTATTTTTTTTAATTTCTGACAGACGGTATTCTATCGTACTGAATGGATAGCACTAGAATATGCGTTCAATGTTCTGCTTAAACTTTCTGACGAAATTGCGAGATATCTAAAGTGTGAATCTGACCGCGCCAAATCCATTTTAGCTTGGATTCTAAAAACTCATCACCTTCAAACCAAACGAATAAACCTTCCATCATATCTGGCCAATCGGCTTGCGTGACTTCATTACGTCCAGAAATTACCGCGATAATTGCAGCTAAAATCGTATCATGACTCACAGCCAAACTCAGTCCGTATTGGTTGGTTGGATGGGTGTTATAAATCAGCTCAAGGACATCCACGACACCATGAATCGGATGTTTCATGCCGGGCAAGGCATTATTCACAAAACTATTAATAAAGCCTAAAGCACCCTGTTTCTGAAAATATGGGCCTGCCTGTTTGATATCAAGTACAAAGCTTCCTGGTTCCACCAATAAACCTTGTTCTATAATTTCAATGTGATGGGTATTGGGTTCGAGGGTAATGCCATCTGCCCCACGAATCATTAAAGCAGCCGTATCGACACAACGCTGAATAGGACTTGAAATACAGTGTTGAATCACCCGATCTGTATTTCCAACCAAGTAGCCTCCCCATGCTTCGGCTAAATCGCGACCTTGTTCGGTCAATTGTAAATTATAGCCAGCCAAACCCTGACCAACGACAATTTCACGAATAGAATGACGTGTAAACAAAGTCACAGGCGTCTGAGCATCAGGCAATAAATCAATTGCTTTAAGCATACTTGCAGGGAGTAGTTCTAATGCCATGATCTAGCCAAAATTTTAACTTGGTTGCTTGACACTATACCATGTTCAGCACTTTGCTCAATCTGACTTCGCCATAAGTCCAAGTGCTTGTAAGGCAATCTGTTTCATCTGCGTATTTTTATAGGCGATAAAACCACCATTTAACAATGTATCGCGCTGATTATATAAAAATGCCCGCCCCTGAAAATCGACCAATCCACCACCTATTCGTTCCAATAAACATTGTCCTGCACTGGTGTCCCACTCAGAAGTCGGATGAAAACGTGGGTAAATATCGACACGATCTTCCAAAATCATGCAGAATTTATAAGCACTACCTGCTTTTAGTTCTTCAAAATTGGTCAACTGCGCCAAGCTTTTTAAATAGTCTGCATAGTGTGATTTTTTTTGACTACTGTGGCTTAATCCAATTTTTAGAACTGAAGATGTTACCGTGGGTTCAGACTGATAGAGATACCATTGCTGAGTTAAAATATGATATTTCAATGGCATACCCTGTTCAGGACAAAAATAAATAGTTTGCTCGCCTGGTACTGCAAGTACTGCAAAAGTTGTTTGCACACCACAAATTAAACTTAAATTAATGGTAAATTCAGGACGTTGATGTAAAAACTCTTTCGTGCCATCTAAAGGATCAAGCAACCAAAATTGCTGCCATTGCTGACGTTGGTCTTGCTCACCTTCTTCGGACAACACAGGTAAATTGGAGATTTTTGCCAAAGCCTGCATTAAATAATAATTGACTCGATAATCGGCTTGCGTAACAGGAGAATCATCGGTTTTCTTTTCTACATCAAAAGCAGCACCTGAACAATAATCTTGAAATTCCTGATTTAAAATTTCACACGCCTGCTGCACGATTGGCAATAACTGTAAAATTAAAGTATGCGTTGGCGCCTTTGTTTTTATAAACATAACTATCCTTTTTAGACTGTATCTAAAGGTCTAATTTTTCATTACTTTCATAAAAACATTGTAATAAAATTTACGGCTGATGCGTAGATAAAATTTAGTGGCTAGATATGCTAAATCAAGACTTTATGTGTCAAAGCAATTCATTTTTACTTGAGTTTTTTATTTATTGAGTGCTTAGTTAATTAATCTTTAAATGGATTGGATAATCTTTTTTTAAACATCGATAAAGTGAGTGCACCACTAACCAATAATAAAATACCCACAATCACCAAATAAGTTTCACCACCAAAAAAACCAATAATAATTGCAGCAATACCCAATAAACCCAAAATAGTGGTAATAGCAATTCCTAAAATAGACATCACAATTCCTTTTAAATTTATTTAATCATGAAAAATTGTCAATATTCTCAGGTATCGTTCTGTCATATTCATGCCTCTTTTGATAGTTAAAGCGTAACATTTGAGCGCACCTTGCCACATTTATACACAGAACTTATACTGAAATAGACTAAACACGACCTATTACATTTCACTGAGTTTGCTGAATAGCTTAAGTGCAGATTATGACAACTTGATGCATTTTATTTAAAAAGATTCTTTCTTAAATCATTTTTGAATCACTGCAAAGGAAATTCCCTTTCCTTTTAGGAGACTTGCGGAGCATGCTCCTCAGGGAGAGGTTTTTTATAAGAATCCCCTCATCCACTTGCGGAATATTCCTCATCCTGAGCAATACATGGCGTAAAAGAAGGGACTTTCAATACTAATTTTACTGATCATTTATGATCAAATTTCGACTTATAAAAGGATTCTAATTCAGGTTGAACCATTCATAGAATTAAGGTATAAAAAAGCCCGATCTGCATCAATCGGGCCAGATTTAAAGGTACACAAATTTGTATACATAATCAAAATCACTAGAATTTTAAATCAAAAAATTAATCAATCCTTTTCTAGAAAAGTTAACTCTCCCTCATCTGAGGTGATTTTAATTTTGACTTTACGATAACTACGTTTATCTGGGTTTAATGCCGACTCTGAAACATGATGGGCGAATTTTTCATCGCCCATTAAATGCGCAAATAATTTATAGCCGATACGCATTTTCTTAATTTTTTTCTTCTTTTTCTCAAACTCATCGAGTTGTTTATCTAAGTGTTTTAAATCTAAATACTGTTGTTCAGCCATTACTAGCTCCCTAATTTAAAAAATTTACCATTCAATTTCTATGCTTGTACAGACAAACAAATACAGAAATATGTCAAAAAAATTGTTTTTGTGAACGCTACAGTTACTTTTTACAACTGCCCCATCTCACCTAATTTATATGCAACGCATGTACAGTGCTTATTTATTTAGCCTAGCACAATTTGGCGAATAATCAGACAGCATTTTGAGTTATGCCTCAAGCATGTTTAAATGAGCCAGTTTTATTTGCCTTTTGGCAATTGCTTTATGGTTTAGGATGTCTAAATGCACAAAAATATCATCATGTTTGACATGGACGGAACGCTGTTAGATCTCGCTTATGATGATTTTATTTGGAATGAACAACTGCCTATTCGCTATGCAGAATTACACGCCTGTTCTTTAGAGCGCAGCAAAGAAATTTTATACGATTTTTATCAAGCGCATAGCCACACCTTAGAGTGGTATTCCTCACGTTTTTGGACGGCTAAAGTGGGTGTAGATATGCTTGCGATGCAACTTGAATATAAAGATCAAGTCACGTTGCGTCCACAAGCTATCGAGTTACTGGAATATTTAAAAAATAATGGCTATCACATTTGGCTCACCACCAATGCCGATTGTGCAGGTTTAGACTTTAAATTAGCACATACAGGTTTAGCAAAGTATTTTGAAGTGATTGTTAGTTCTGAAAGTATTGGTTATGCCAAAGAGCGCGTTGAATTTTGGCAAACATTGCAACAACAACATGCATTTAATCCTGAAGATTGCTATTTTATAGATGACACCGAAAAGGTGCTTAATGGTGCTAAAGCCTTTGGGATTGGACACTTATATAGTATTGCCCAGCCATCCTCAGCAAAACCTACGCGTCAGACTTGTAATTACCCTATGTTGCACCAATTAACAGATTTAATTCCTGTCTTAGAACAATTTGAGGACACTCAAAAATATGCCTAAAACTTCGTCCCACGAAGCCATTGAAACGATCCGAATTGATAAATGGCTATGGGCTGCACGTTTTTTCAAGACCCGCTCTATTGCAAAAGCTTCCATTGAAGGCGGCAAAGTACATCACAATGGCGAGCGTGTTAAAGTTTCCAAAGAAATTCGTGTAGGAACTGAGCTGACCATTCAACAAGGTTTTGATAAGAAAACCGTATTGGTCAAGGCATTATCTGGCGTGCGTGGCCCTGCGCCCATCGCTCAGCAACTTTATGAAGAAACTGAAGTGAGTATTGCACGCAGGGAATTGATTGCGACCCAAAGAAAGTTGCATAATCTAGCACGACCTGATCATCGACCAAGTAAAAAAGACCGTCGTGACATCAGCAAATTTAAACAAGAGAATGATCAGCAATTTGACCAATTTTGGTCATATAATGATGATTAAATAGAGCGTCACAGGCTGTCGTACAGCCCGTGATATAAATAGAACTACAGGACAAATTCTGTCACTATATTGCATGTGGAAAAGATTTAAGTAAATGCATCCACTTGAGTATATTGTTTCGTGACATCGTATTGAGGTTGTAAGATGGATGAGAATAAAAGCAAGGCGTTAAACGCTGCGTTAAGCCAGATTGAAAAGCAATTTGGTAAGAACACAGTCATGCGTCTTGGTGACAACACTGTGCAAGCGGTAGAAGCCGTATCTACAGGCTCATTGACCCTAGATATTGCATTGGGTATTGGTGGCTTACCTAAAGGTCGTATCATTGAAATTTACGGCCCTGAATCATCAGGTAAAACGACTATGACCTTGCAAGCCATTGCAGAATGTCAAAAAGCTGGTGGAACTTGTGCCTTTATTGATGCCGAACACGCGCTTGATCCTCAATATGCACGTAAACTTGGTGTAGATATTGACAATCTTTTAGTATCGCAACCAGACAACGGTGAACAAGCCCTTGAAATTGCCGATATGTTGGTACGTTCTGGTGCAATTGACATGATTGTAGTCGACTCCGTGGCTGCCTTAACCCCTCGCGCCGAGATTGAGGGTGAAATGGGTGATTCACACATGGGCTTACAAGCGCGCTTAATGAGCCAAGCCTTGCGTAAAATCACAGGTAATGCCAAACGTTCGAACTGTATGGTGATCTTCATTAACCAAATTCGTATGAAAATTGGTGTAATGTTTGGTAGCCCAGAAACCACAACTGGCGGTAACGCATTGAAGTTCTATGCTTCTGTTCGTTTAGATATTCGCCGTGTAGGTCAGGTGAAAGAAGGCGACGAGATTATTGGTTCTGAAACCAAAGTCAAAGTTGTGAAAAACAAAATGGCGCCTCCATTTAAAGAAGCATTGTTCCAGATTCTTTACGGTAAAGGCGTTAACCATTTGGGCGAGCTGGTCGATTTGGCTGTTCAACAAAATATCGTGCAAAAAGCAGGTGCTTGGTATTCTTATCAAGGCGATAAAATTGGTCAAGGTAAAAACAACACCATTCGCCACCTTGAAGAACATCCAGAGCTTGCTAAAGGCATCGAAGCGATTATTCGTGAACAACTGCTCACGACAGGTCAAGCAGCACCTGTAGAAGATAAAGACGAAGAAGAATTCGACTTACTTGATGTTTAAGCATACGCTAATATGAACACAACAAACTGAATTAAATAGAACGCTCTACGGAGCGTTTTATTGTATATGGAAGCATTACCATGCCTGAAGACAAATTCCCCAAACTGATTGATTACGCTGCGCTAAAACAACAATTTGGCGAAGATGAGCAATCATGTAGCCGAACTGAGCAGATATATTCCGAAACAACGTCTGCCCTGCATTTTGCCTCAAATTCTGCGCCTAACATTAATAAACAATACCCTGCTCATACGGAAGCCATTGATGATCAAGAACACAATCACAATGAAGACCAAGACGAACAGCAAAACAAACGCCCAGGACTAACAGGTTCTCGTCTACGCAGCTACGCCTTTGCTGTCTTAACGCGTAAAGAATATTCTAAAAATGACTTAATTGAAAAACTGGCTTTATATGCAGAAAACCGTGATGAAGTGATTGAGTTAGTCAATGAATTGGCACGTGAAAATTATCAGAGTGATCAACGCCTAGCAGAAATGTTACTGGCTAGCCAAAAGCGGCAAGGTAAAGGGCCAAATCGTATTAAAATGGCTCTTAAAAACAAAAAAGTGGATAGCAATTTAATTTCAGAAGAACTTAAAGAAACTGATTGGACAGAACAAGCCTATCAACTGAAAGTGAAAAAATTCGGCACAGAAGTCGCAAACGAGCCAAAACTTAAAGCCAAACAAATTCGTTTTTTACAGTATCGGGGCTTTGATATGGATGCGATTATGAAAGCAATTCGTAGGAAAGAGCAGGATTTTTAAAATAGTGGATATAAGATCAAAATAAGTAGAAGATAAATAGAATTATTATTTCAAAACTGGTGGCAACCCTACCAGCAAGCCTTCGGCACATCATAGTTCCACTACCGCTGCTACCTTCCGGTCCTGACGGGGTTCGTAGAGTACAATTGCGAAGTAACCAGCAGGGCTACCATTGCAAAAACAGAGTATAGAGATTTTTAACAAACTTGCAAGCGTTGTTCTGTATTTCCTTTTATAATGCTATCCAATTGATTATTTTAAAAACAATTGAAGACATTTATAGAATAACGTCATTTAAAATTTAGTCTAACTAACCCATCATAAAATTATTTCGAGATTTAAATCCTAGATTTACCCATATTGCGCTGAGATTGATGATAAGTTTGTAAAAGCTTATTGCAATTCCACGCGTGGACGTTTTAAATGTGGAAAATGACCAAATCAACAGGTTGAGTCCAATATGCTTACAAGGACTCACCTACACAAGATTAAGATGGATGTTCAATTATGCTAAAAAAGCATGCACTTTGTGCTCTTGCCCTACTGTGCTCAACGCCTATATTTGCCAATATTCCAATTGAAAGCCACAATCTCAGCCAAAGCAGTGCTAGGTATGCCAATAGCCCTGCGATTGCAACGAGTAATATGGCAACTGCCAATGTACCCACCAATATCAATTGGCAGTTGATGCAAAAAAACCAGCAACTTGAAAATGACATCCGCCAGTTACGCGGCAAAATTGAAGAACAAGACAATGAAATTGCGCAGCTCAAACATGAATTGCAAAATCGCTATACCGATTTAGATCAACGTCTAGAACTGCTCCAGCAAAAAATAGACCCTGAATCTACTCCTACCGCTGAGGAGGATAACCAAAAGGATACTGCACCCAGTCACCAGCAACAACCAGTTAAATAGCAATGCCCCGCAATCTGCGCAAAATACAACGCATGTTAGCCCAACAGCTCAAGGTTTAAATACCAATATTGAGCTAGAAAAAGCAGCCTATACTGTTGCATTGGATGCCTATAAACAAGGTGGTGCTAAAAAAGCCATTGCACCCATGCAAAACTTTATTAAAAACCACCCAAACAGTGTGTATATCAGCAATGCTTATTTTTGGTTAGCTGAGTTTAATTTAGCGATTGAACCGACCAATTACAGCGAAGCCAAAAAGAATTTTGAAATTGTGGCAACCAAGTACCCTCAATCTGCAAAAGCATCAAGTGCCCTATATCGTTTATATAGTATTGCGCAAGATGTAGATCACAAACCTGCTTTGGCAGCGCAATACAAAAGTAAAATTCTGAGCCAATACCCAAAGTCTGAAGAAGCAAGATTCTTTAAATAAGCCAATAAAAAAGACATCCGAGGATGTCTTTTAATATTCTGAAGCTTGCCGCATTCGACAAACTCAAAGCTTAACGCACAATACCACGTTCAGATTGCTCTAAAGAATCAATTAAACGCTGCGCTTCTGCCACATTTGGCAAAATATCAATGCGAATTTGCTGAATGGCTTGCTCAGTGGTTAATCCAGATTTGTAAATGAGTTTAAAGGCTTCACGAAGACCTTGAATCACATCCTTCGACCAGCCTTTACGACGCATTCCTTCCACATTCATTGCAAATGCATGTGCAGGATTACCAGAAACCATGACATACGCAGGCACATCTTTAAGAATGAGCGATGCACCACCAATCATGCTATAAGAGTCAATTTTACAGAATTGGTGAATACCAGAGTTTCCACCGACAACCACATAATCCCCAACATGCACATGACCTGCCACACCCACGTTATTGGCAAAAATATTGTGATCACCCACCATACAGTCATGTGCGATATGCGTATTGACCATAAGTAAGTTGTGACTACCAATTTTGGTCAGGCTATTGTCTTGCACCGTACCACGATGCAAACTGCAGTGTTCACGAATTTTGTTGTGATCACCAATTTCTAGCCAAGTTTCCTCACCTGCATATTTTAAGTCCTGACAGACCTCACCTACGCTGGCGAACTGGAAAATTTCATTGTGCTGACCAATACGGGTGTAACCACCAATCACCACATGCGAATGAAGTTTTGTACCCTCACCAATCGTTACATTTGGGCCAATAATACAGTATGGACCAATCGTGACATCTGAAGCGATTACTGCAGATGAGTCAATAATAGCGGTTGGGTGAATGAGTGGGTTATTGCTCATGCTTGCTCTGTTTTCTGATGCGAAACCATAATTTCCGCGGTTGCTGCGACGACGCCATCAACGGTGGCGATACAATTATATTTGTAAATGCCTCGTTTTTGCATAACTAATTCAGATTTTAATACAAGTTGATCGCCTGCAACGACTTGTTTTTTAAATCGAACTTTTTCTGCGCCTGCAAAAAGGAACAAAGAACCTGCGCTCGGTTTCTCATTATTCATGATAAAACCTAAAATACCCGACACTTGTGCCATCGCTTCAACGATTAAAACACCCGGCATGATCGGATAATTCGGGAAGTGTCCTTGCAAGAATTCTTCATTGATAGATACGTTTTTATAACCCACGATACCGTTATCAGTGACTTCTACAATACGGTCTACTAATAAAAACGGATAGCGATGGGGTAAATATTCACGAATGGTTTGAATGTGCATTGGCAATTCAGGTTTAGTGAAGGTGCTAGAATTCGACTCAGTCATCATAATTATTTACGCAATTTAAAAGTTGATTCAAGGAACTCAATTTGAGATTGCATATCATCAAGTCTTTTCACCAATTGGGTCAATGGCACATCTGCTAATTGTCTGAGGCGCACAACAGTACGTTTCCACTTTTGATTTTCAAATAAGCCAATACCTGACGAATATTTTCCTGATTCAGAAATATTATTTGTGACCATTGACATTCCTGTCAAAGTCACATTATCAGCAATATTTAAGTGCCCTGAAATTGCACTTCCACCACCAATGATACAGTTTTTGCCAATTGTCACACTTCCAGCCACGGCTGTTTTTGCTGCAATAGCCGTATGAGCACCTAATTTGACGTTATGTGCGATTTGCACAAGGTTATCAATAATGACACCATCTTCCAAAATTGTATCATTTAGTGCACCGCGATCTACGCTGCAATTCGAGCCAATACGAACGTCATTACCAATAATCACCGAACCCAGCTGTGCAATACGGTGCCATTTGCCTTGATAAGGTGCAAAGCCAAAGCCTTCACTACCAATTACGGTATTGGCATGTATACGCACGCGATGCCCAAGCTTGGCTTCGCCTGTTAGCGTCACATGTGAATCAATAAAACACTGTTGACCAATTTCGACAAAGTCATCAATTTTACAGTGCGATTGTACAATCGTATTGTCACCCACCACGCAATTTTCACCAATCACGACGTAATGACCAATATAGGCACTATCGGCGATGATGGCTGATGGATGAATTTGGGCTGTGCTTTCTATACCACGTTGCGTATGCTTACGCTCAAATACATGGGTCAGAATCGCAAAAGCCAGATATGGATTATCGACCACAATAAAGTTGTGATGATTGTCTAACTCGGCTTGTAGTGAAGCTGTCACAATGAAAGCTCCCGCTTGGGAGCTACGTGCTTGCGCTAAATATTTATCGCCATTCACGAATGCAAGTTGATGCGCCTGAGCAGACTCAAGGCTTGCCAAACCTTGCAAACGTAAGTCGGCTTGTCCAATGTATTGACCTTGAACTAAACTAGCAATTTCTTCTAAGCGATAATGTTGGGAACTCATTGATTATTTAAGTACGTTGACCTTTTGGATCATTTTATCAGTTAAATCATACTTCGGGTCATAGGCAAGTGCTGAGTTTTTATTCAAAACCACATCTAAACCATTTTCTTTACGCAATTGTTCAGCAACTTGCTTTAAACGAGTTTCAAAACCATCGTTAATTTTGTGCAATTCTGACTGAACACGAGTTTGCACTACTTGTTGCAAACCATTAAATTCTTTCAATTTCGCTTGAAACTGAGTATTCATTTTTTGCTTTTCAGCATCTGACAAATTCGTAGCCTGCTGCGCTCGTTGCTGCATGGTTTCTAGCTCTTTTGCCAGTTGCTCAAGCTTAGTGGTTTGTGGTTTGACCGACTGCTGCAAAGCTAGATTTTGCTGTTTGAGATAACTGCTATTTTCTACAACACGCTCTAAACTTACCACACCATAGCCTGCAGCATGTGCTACTGCAGCCATTGTAGATAAACCCAACAATGCCAAACTCAATATTGTTTTTTTCATGTGTTACATCCTGTGTTTAAACAATCCAACATGGGTCGTACTTAGAAAGTACGACCAATTTCGAATTGGATATTTTTAGTGTCATCGCCTTGTTTATCATTCAACGGATACGCATAGCTGAGTGATAATGGGCCAATCATGGTAATCCAAGTAAAGCCTACACCCACGCTATAACGCATTTCACCGAAGTCGAAGCCATAATTGTCTTTACAATATTGCTTGGCATTCACAGAAGCACCATTCACAAAAATATTTGAATCAGAAACATTACACTGAGTATCAAAAACTTGTGCGCCTTCTGCAAAAATTACTGGACGGACTTGACGCGTCCAATCTCCTTTAAATGGCACTGGTAGAGCCAATTCTGTACCGAACTGTACTAGAGCATTACCACCAACTTCTTCAGGTGAGCGATCCGTTTGACTTGTATCAGAGAAATAAACACCTGGATATTTCGGGCCTAAGGTGCTGTTGTCATAACCACGTACTGAACCATAACCACCTGCATAGAAGTTCTTATAGAACGGTAAGTCATTACCAAAACCTAACTTACCGTAGCCACGTAAGACAAAATCATGACCTAATGGCATATAAGCCTGTGCATCATAGGTCACTTTTTGGAATTCCACATCACTACCGGGTAAAGCAATTTCAGCATTAACACGATGCGACATACCATTGGTTGGGAAAATCGGACGATTTAAAGTGTTGTATGACCAACCTAAATTTAGGTTATACGTAAGGAAATCACCTTTAAATTCTTTGCCGTAAGGAATTGGATTTGCACAAGGCTCATACCCTACTACATCACCATTTGCATCTTTAATAGGGACTAAATCATCTGGACAATATTCGTCACTTTTGGTTTCTTTACCCCCATGGCGCTCTAAATAGTCTGCGACATAAGTTGAAACATAAGGTCCTGTGGTTACTTCGGTCTGATCAATATTTAAACCTGCACTAATACTTTGGTTTTCATCAATTGGATAACCGAAGTTAATTCCACCACCAAAACTGTCTGTCACATAGTTGTTAACGTTATAGTTATCATCTAACTTGGTTTTACGGTAGTACATGTTGTAACCACGACGCACACCATCAATCGTGAAGTATGGATCAGTCACACTCAGGTTATAGTAATCTTGTGTTTCAGAACGTGATAAATCAATCGAAACCGAATTACCCGTACCTAAGAAGTTAGTTTGGCTTAAACCAGCTTGGAACGTCACACCACCGCTTTGCGAGAAACCTACCGCTAAAGTACTGGTACCTGAGTGCTGTTCTTCTACATTAACATTTAAGTCAATTTGGTCTGGCACATTAGGAATACGTACTGGCTTAACATCGACGGTTTTAAAGAAACCTGTACGTTCTAAACGAACTTTAGACAAGTCAATTTTTTCATTGCTTGCCAATGCGCCTTCCATTTGACGCATTTCACGACGTAGCACTTCATCGGCAGTTTTACTGTTACCTGCGAAGTTAATACGACGCACTGTAACTTGCTGACCTGGATTAATGTAGTAGTTTAAATCGACCAGTTTAGTTTCTTTGTCAATTTGCGGAACAATATTCACTTCGGCATAGTAATAGCCTGCATTACCATATTTACGCAGCAACAATTGTTTCACCGCATTCACTTTTTCTTGTGAATAGGTTTCACCATCTTTATAAATTTTCAGTGCCGTAAGTTCTTCTGGTTTGTATAAAGCATCGCCCAAGAACTTGCTTTCGCCAAACTTGAATTGCTCACCTTCATCCACCGAAACTTCAACAAAAATATGCTTTTTGTCTTCGCTCAAATTCAAGCTAGAGTTAGTGATATTGAAGTTGATATAACCTTTATTAAGATATAACGCACGTAATGCTTCCAAGCTTGCTGCCATTTTTTCGCGTGCATAGCGGTCATTACGGGTAACAATCGAACTCCAGCTACTTTCTTTAACTGCAAACGCCTGCTTAATGTCGCTTTCTTTAAATACCGTATTACCAATGATGTTGATATCTACCACTTTGGCAGCTTTGCCTTCAACAAACTCTACAGTTAAATCTACACGGTTATTTGGACGTGCTGTGGTAATGACACGTACATCCGCATCATAACGACCTTGCTGCATATACTGCTGTTCAAGTTCAGATTCTAAAGTTTGTAGTGCTGACTTTTTCAGTACTTCACCTTCAGCCACACCCATTTTCTTTAAACCATCTTCCAACGCTTCTTTTGGAATCAGTTTATTGCCTTTAAATTCAACCTTAGAAATGATTGGGCGCTCAACCACTTTAAACACTAAAGTGTCGGCTTCACGACTGGCCTGAATGTCATCAAACAAACCTGTGGCATAGAGTGAACGAATCGCATTGGCCAACACTGCTTCATTGACACGATCACCACTATTCACTGGAATCATTCCATAGACATTGGCTGGCGTTAAACGAACAAGACCATCTATTTTTATATCTCGCGCAATAAATTCATCTGCTGCATATACTTGTTGTGTTGCCGCCATTGCACTAACCAGTGCCAAGGGCATAAATAAATGTGTGTGCTGCATGCCAGTCTTTTCCAGTGTTAAATTTATTTCGTATCTACGTTGTTATAAACGCATAATGTCATTAAATAATGCAAGGAGCATCATACTTCCAAGCAGTACCATACCAATTTTTAAACCAACTAATTGTATTTGTTCAGAAACAGGTTTTCCACGAATCAGCTCGATAAAATAATAAACTAAATGCCCGCCATCCAACATTGGAATTGGCAATAAATTTAGAATTCCTAAGCTTACGCTCATAAGTGCCATAAAGGAAATAAAAGTTTGCCACCCCATTTCCGCACTTTGCCCTGCGACTTTGGCAATAGTAATTGGGCCTGATAAGTTATCTAAACCAATTAAACCACGTACCATTTTGACAATAGAATTCAGAATCATGCTAGACAGCTGACCTGTTTTATCTACCGCCATAAATAAAGCTTCACTCGGGCTGTATTGAATGGTTTGCTTAAAATCTACTGGAATGACAATTTTTCCAGGATCACTTTGCACACCCAATACACCCGAAACATTGCCCATATTGTCACGTTTGCCTTGCGGCATCACTTCCAGTTGCTGTACTTGATTGTTACGCAGCACATCTACTTTCAGTAATTTTTCTGGCGATGCTTGAACAACTTGTACCACATCGTACCAGTCATTCATTTTTACGCCATCAATCGCAACAATTCGATCGCCTTCTTGCATGCCTTGACGAATGGCCGCGCCATCTTCACTTAACTTGCTGACAATCGCAGGAATTTGTGGACGATACGGTGTAAAACCCAAGATATCTAAAGGTGATTGGGATTGATCATTTAAGAAATTTTGAATGGGTAAGCTAAATGTTTTGATTTCACCTGCGCGTTCCGCCTGTACCTGGATCTTGCCTGTTTCACCTACACGATCTACCAAGGCAAAGTTCAGCTTTTCCCATGTCGTCACAGGCGTACCATCAATGGCGGTAATCTTATCACCTACTTGCATTTGCGCTGCCGCCGCAGGTGTATCTGCCAGTACCTTACCCACACGGGTATTCAACTGTTCTTGAGAGGGTAAAAATAATAGCCAGAACAATAATATGGCAAAAATCAGGTTGATTAACGGACCTGCTGCCACAATCACAATACGTTTCCACGGATGCTGACGATTAAAGGCATAAGGTAGGTCTGCTTCTGCAACGTTTTCTTCGCGTTCATCAAGCATTTTGACATAGCCACCCAAAGGCAGTGCCGAAAGCTGATATTGAATCCCCGATTTTTTAGACGTCCATTTTAAAATGGTTGGCCCAAAGCCTATGGAATACACCAAAACTTTGACACCTAATTTACGTGCAACAAAGTAGTGCCCAAACTCATGAATTGCAATTAAAGGTCCTAGCAAAAGAATCGCTGCAACCACAATAAATAAGGCACTCATGCTTTAGCTTCCTTTATTCAACACAAAATGCTGTGCAACAGTACGGGCATTTTGGTCTGCCTGCAAAATCAGTTCAATAGTTTCTGCAGCTGAATTTTGTATTTGGTTCAAAGTATGCTCAACCACTGTCGCAATTTCGGTAAAACGAATTTTTTGCTGTAAGAATGCTGCAACTGCAATTTCATTTGCTGCATTTAAAATAGCAGGCGCCAGACCACCTTCTTGCATGGCTTGACGTGCCAAACTTAAAGCAGGAAAACGTATGGTATCGGGTGCTTGAAAATCAAGCTGATGATTGACAAACAAATCTAAAGGCGGAACATGCGTTTGGATACGCTGCGGCCATGCCAAAGCATGCGCAATAGGCGTACACATATCAGGATTACCCATTTGCGCCAAAGTTGAACCATCCACATATTGAACCATGGAGTGAATAATACTCTGTGGATGCACAACGACTGTAACAAAATGTTCTGAAATTGCAAAAAGATGGCACGCTTCAATTAATTCCAGCCCTTTATTCATTAAGGTTGCAGAATCAACTGAAATTTTTTGCCCCATAGACCAGTTTGGATGTTTGCAGGCTTGTGCAGGAGTAACGTGTTGTAATTCTTCTAGGCTATGTTTTAAAAAAGGGCCACCTGAAGCGGTCAATAGAATTTGCGATACACCCAATTTAGGCTGTCCATTGCGTTCCGCTTGTAAATAATGTTCAGGCAAGCACTGAAAAATCGCATTATGTTCAGAGTCTACAGGCAATAACAAAGCGCCATGTTCACGTGCTGCCTGCATCATAATGTCACCCGACATCACCAATGCTTCTTTATTGGCCAATAATACACGCTTGCCTGCTTTAACTGCTGCCAGTGTTGGCAACAAGCCAGCAGCACCAACAATAGCTGCCATGACCACATCCACTTCCGGATGTTCAGCAACTGCGATCAGCCCCGCTTCATCGCTTAGAATTTCAGTATTTGAAATTTGATTTTGGCTAAACAGTTGCTGTAATTCATCTACTTTGGCGGCAGGTACAACCACAATTTTAGGATGGTACTGTTTGCATATTTGAACCAGTTCTTGAATTCGGCTGTGTGCCGTCACGGCAAAAACTGAATACTGCTCTGGATGTTGTTGCAGTACTTTTAGGGTGCTTTGTCCAATTGAACCTGTCACACCCAAGATACAAACAGCTTGTGACATTTATAAATCTACGCCAATAAGTTTTAAAACATACATACCTGCAGCAAAAATTGGAGCTGCTGCAAGTAAAGAATCAATCCGATCTAGCACACCACCATGACCTGGCAAAACTCGCCCAGAGTCTTTAATACCTGCACGGCGCTTGATCATGGATTCAAACAGATCGCCCAATACTGAGCTAAATACCGTAAATACCGAAAGAATCAAAAATAAAATATGTTGTGCCAAAGTTAGGTCCAAATACACCACTTCGACAACAATCACAATTAGCATGGCTGTAAACACACCGCCATATAAGCCTTCTACTGACTTGTTTGGACTGACATTTGGTGCAAGTTTTTTCTTGCCTAGTTTGCGTCCAACAAAATAAGCACCTGAGTCTGCACCCCAAACCAACAAGAACAAGTACATTAACCACCACGGCGAACTATTCCATACGGAAAAAATTGCAGTGACCGCAGCAGAAATTAGAATAAAACCAATAAAACTTAAGCTTGGGTTATACCATGCATCGTATTCTGGATAAGACTTGACCCAATAAATACTGAGTAACCATGTCAAAATAGAAGCTGCCCAAAGTAACAAGGCAATATCACTAAAATAAAGTGCCATTGCTGCCAAAGCGGCAGTCAATACACCAAAACCCCAAGCCACAGGTTTGAGGACATATTTAGTTTTTCTTGGCATGAGTTTGAACCACTCATAGCCCGCAACCCCTGCTGCAACAATCATCAGCATAAACATTGGATAGTGCGACTGAGTTGCAAACATACAACTCAACACCACAGCAACCAATACCAATGCGGTAATAATCCGCTCTAACATGTATTAATTCTCAATTTTCTCTTGTTGAATTTGCTCAGAAGTTTTACCAAAACGACGTTCGCGACCACCAAATACTGCCAGTGCATCGTCAAATTCTTCTATGCTAAATTCAGGCCACAAGGTTTGGGTAAAATACAATTCAGCATACGCAGCTTGCCAAAGTAAAAAGTTGGACAATCTAAAATCGCCACCTGTACGAATCAACAGATCGACAGGTGGTAGGTCTGCCAGACTGACATATTGACCAAAAAGTTGTGTATCTATTTGTTCAATATCAATTTTATGCGCCACAATATCTGCAGCAATTTGTTTTGCAGCTTGTGCCATATCCCACATACCACCATAACTAATGGCAATTGTGAGTGTCATGCTGTTGAAATTAGCAGTCCTTTGTTCGGCATGCAACATTAACTCACGCAAATGCGGCGACAAACGTGAACGGTCACCAATAAAACGTAAGGCAATATTGAATTTTTCCATGCGTGGTAATTGCTCATGAATTGTGGTTTCCAGCAATTGCATGAGTAAATCCACTTCAAACTGCGGACGATTCCAGTTTTCACTCGAAAAAGCAAAAACGGTTAAAGCTTGAATGTGTTTTTTTCTACAATGTTCAACAATCGGGTCAAGTACATCTTTACCAGAGCGATGTCCTTCCCCTTTTTGCATTTGATTTTTTTTTGCAAAACGATTGTTGCCATCCATAATGATGGCAACATGTTTTGGCAAAGACGCGCTGTCTTCCGATGTGGTCATTGATTAGACCTTCATCAACTCAGCTTCTTTTGCAGCAAGACGCTTGTCTACTTCTGCAACGTATTTGTCTGTGATTTTTTGGATGTCATCTGCTGCACGGCGCTCATCATCTTCAGAAATTTCTTTTTCTTTCAATAATGCTTTGATGTCGCCCAATACATCACGGCGGATGTTACGAATAGCAACTTTGGCATTTTCTGCTTCAGAACGCGCAACTTTTTGCATGTCACGACGAGTTTCTTCAGTCAATGCTGCAAGCGGTACACGAATTGCATCGGCTGTGATTGGGTTTAGACCCAAATCTGACTCACGAATTGCTTTATCAATTGCAGACACCATTGAACGCTCAAATGGCTGAACCAATAAGGTACGTGAATCTTCTACACCAATGTTGGCTACTTGGTTAAGTGGCACATCGGAACCGTAGTAAGAAACCATCACACCATTTAAAATTGATGGATGTGCACGACCTGTACGTACTTTGGCAAAACCATGTTCTAAAGACTCTAAAGTCTTGCTCATACGTTCTTCGCTGTCTTTTTTAAGATCGTTAATCATAAGATCTTCCTTACTGTATTCTAAAATTTGAGTCAAAATATAGGGTTAAATTAAACCGTAGTATAAAGAGCTTTGTGGCTCACGTACATTAGTTCGTAACGTGAGTTCCTTCTTTTTCGCCCATCACTACAGAAAGCAATGCACCTGCTTTATTCATATCAAAAACTTGCAACGGCACATTGTGATCGCGGCATAAGCAGATTGCAGTTAAATCCATAACACCTAATTTTTCATCCAACACCTGGTCAAATGTAAGTGTGTCATATTTCACCGCATCTTCGTATTTGCTTGGATCTTTGTTATATACGCCATCTACTTTGGTCGCTTTTAAGATCAAGTTAGCTTCGATTTCGATACCACGTAAACATGCTGCTGTATCTGTGGTAAAGAATGGATTGCCTGTACCCGCAACGAACACACACACTTCACCTTGAGTCAGGTGACGAATCGCATCACGGCTTGAGTAAGACTCAACCACTGTACCAATAGGCAATGCAGACATTAAACGGGTTTTGATGTTACGGCGCACCAAGGCATCACGCATGGCTAAACCGTTCATCACCGTTGCCAACATACCCATTTGGTCGCCTGTTACACGGCCGACTAAACCATCTTTTTGTAATTGGCTGCCACGGTATAAGTTACCACCACCGACAACAATACCCACTTGCACACCTAAACCGACCAAGTGTGCAATTGCCAAAGACATTTGATCGAGCACTTGCGCATCAATCCCCATGTCTTTATTACCCGCAAGTGCCTCACCCGATAGTTTCAACAAGATACGTGCATAACGTGGCTTTTTTGAATCTAACATTGTCATTACTCCAATTCTAAATTCTAAACTTTAATTTTTTACAATTTGTATGGCTTACAGCTAGCAATCCAAATCTGCAAAGCATTATGCAGATTTGACCTGAATCAGCTTGGCAAATAAGTCGTATTCATCGGCATCGGTAATTTCAACTTCAAGTAAATCACCTGCTTTAATCACGCTCTTGTCAATATCTTCTACAAAGACGTTGCCATCAATTTCTGGCGCATCTGCATAAGAACGTGCCACTGCGACTGGAAATTCTTCTTCCAAATCATCTACCAACACGGTCATGGTTTGACCAATACGTTTTTGCAGTTTAGCTGCTGAAATTTCTTGCTGAACCTGCATAAAACGCTCATAGCGTTCTTGCTTGATTTCTTCTGGCACATGATCTGGCAAGTCGTTTGCTGCCGCACCTTCAACAGGTGAATAAGTAAAGCAACCAACACGGTCTAATTGCGCTTCTTTTAGCCAGTCGAGCAAAATTTGGAAATCTTCTTCTGTTTCGCCTGGAAAACCCACCACAAAGGTTGAACGAATCACCAGCTCAGGGCATTTTTCACGCCAAAGTTTTAAACGCTCCAACGTGTTTTCGCTGTGCGCAGGTCGCTTCATCAACTTTAATACTTTCGGGCTGGCATGTTGGAATGGAATATCCAAATAAGGCAAAATTTTGCCTTGTGCCATTAAATCAATTACAGCATCCACATGCGGATATGGATAGACATAGTGCAAACGCACCCAAATACCCAATTGCCCTAAGGCTTCACACATATCATAGAATTTGGTTTTAACAGGCTGACCGTTCCAAAAGTCCAATTTGTATTTGGTATCTACGCCGTAGGCAGAAGTATCTTGAGAAATTACCAATACTTCTTTTACGCCTGCACGTTTCAGTGCTGCAGCTTCTTCTAATACCGAACCCACAGGACGCGAAACTAAATCGCCACGCATGCTTGGAATGATGCAGAAAGTACAGCGATGGTTACAGCCTTCTGAAATTTTAAGATAGGCATAATGTTTAGGCGTCAAACGAATGCCTTGTTCAGGTACCAAATCAATAAATGGATTATGTTTTGGTGGCTCAGGAACATATTGATGCACCGCTTCCATCACGTCCTGATAAGCAGCCGCGCCAGTCACTTTTAATACGTTGGGATGCATTTGACGAATTTTATCTTCATCTTTACCCAAGCAACCTGTCACAATGACACGACCATTGGCATTCATGGCTTCGCCAATCGCGTCTAAGGACTCTTGTACTGCAGATTCAATAAAACCACATGTATTGACAACAACTAAGTCAGCACCTTCATAATCAGATGCGACATCATAACCTTCAGTTTTTAACTGAGTTAAAATTCGTTCGGAATCTACCAATGCCTTAGGACAACCTAAAGAAACAAAACCGACTTTGGGGGATTTCATAGAATCTGCACTCCACTAGAATGCGCGTATTGTATGACTTTTCTTTGCATAAAAATAGAGAAATAGCCGACTCTTTGCATAATGCACCAAAATACAACCATTCAGGCTGAATGATTTAAATATTGCACCATTTTAATGCATTTTTTTATTTACAGTGTTTCTGTTATCCGTTATATCTTGAAAATTCAGTCCAGTTCCTGCGCATTTTTCCGATTCTTCAGTGATAAATGCACTAAAAACGAAAAGTTGGCGTGCATTTTGCTTAATTCGCCTCAATTCGATCCAAATTTGGAACATGGCTGACACATGACAATGCCCTTGCACAATATTTCATACAGGAAGCATTCACGAATGGATCAGACCCAGAGCATTGACTATCGTCTTTTGGTGGATAACCTCAGCACCGCAATTTTACTGGTTGATCGTGACCTGAATATTTTTTATTTAAACTCGTCTTGTGAAGCATTGTTTGATATCAGTTTAATTCGCGCTTCGGGGCAACCCGTTTTAAATTTGCTGCACATGCCTGATGATGAGTTCAATACGCAAGAGGCTTTCCTGAATACCATCAAAACTGGTCAACCCTACACCCGCCGTGAAGCGACCATTAATGTCAATTTTAAAGATATTCATGTCGATTACACTGCATCACAGTTAAATGCAGGCAAGCCTTATCATCCTCTTTTGCTGATTGAATTGAATCCGATTGATCGGATGCTCAAAATTTCCAAAGAAGAAAACTTTATTCAACAGCATCAAGTCGCACGTCAGCTGATTCGTGGTGTGGCACATGAAATTAAAAACCCGCTTGCAGGAATTCGTGGTGCGACACAACTGTTAGCACGAAGTTTAAATGACCCGAAATATGATGAATTTACCGACATTATTATTAGCGAGGTAGATCGTTTAAGAAACTTGGCCGATACCATGCTCGGCTCACGCCAACTACCAAGCTATGAACTGGTCAATATTCACGAACCTTTAGAACGGGTGCGCAGCCTGATCGTCAATCAAACTAAAAACAAAATAAATATTATCCGTGATTATGACCTTTCTTTACCTGAAGTCATGGCAGACCGCGATCAATTGATTCAAGTCATGCTGAATATTTGCGCCAATGCAGTACAAGCCATGACCGAACATCCCGATTTCTTTACCGAGCATCGACCTGAATTGATTTTAAGAACTCGTATTCAACGCTTGGTTACCATTAATGGTGTGCTGAATCGTTCTACCGTACGTGTTGATATTGAAGATAACGGCCCAGGCGTACCTGAAGACATTTTAGAATCCGTGTTTTATCCATTGGTGACTGGACGCGCAAACGGTACAGGACTTGGTTTGAGCATCGCACAAAATATTATGCATCAACATAACGGAATGATTGAATGCCAATCCATTCCAGGAAAAACAATATTTAGCTTATATTTACCTTGGGAGGCGAGTCATGTCGCGAAATAAAATTTGGGTGATTGATGATGACCGTGCAATGCGCTGGGTACTGGAAAAAACTTTTAGAGAAGAAGGTTTTGAAGTCACCAGTTTTGAAGAAGCACAGTCTGCACTAGATGAGTTAAACCAAGATGCACCCGATGTAATTTTGACCGACATTCGCATGCCTGGAATTGATGGTTTAACTTTTCTTGGCAAAGTCAAAGTCAGTTATCCCGACTTGCCTGTGATTATTATGACTGCGCACTCCGATTTAGAATCGGCAGTATCTAGCTATCAAACAGGTGCATTTGAATACCTACCCAAGCCTTTTGATATTGATGAAGCACTTGCTTTAGTCAATCGTGCAATTTTGCATATCACCAAACTACAACAGCAAGAATCTGCAAAATCGACAGTGCAGCCAATTCAATCGACAGAAATTATTGGTGAATCGCCTGCCATGCAGGAAGTGTTTCGTGCGATTGGTCGTTTATCGCAATCACACATTACTGTGCTCATTAATGGTGAATCAGGTACAGGCAAAGAGTTGGTGGCGCATGCACTGCATCGCCACTCACCGCGTAGCAGCAAACCATTTATTGCGCTGAATATGGCAGCCATTCCGAAAGATTTGATTGAAACCGAACTTTTTGGACATGAAAAAGGTGCATTTACAGGTGCCAATACACAACGTCAGGGACGCTTTGAACAAGCCAACGGCGGCACCTTGTTTTTAGATGAAATTGGTGATATGCCTTTTGAAACCCAAACCCGCTTATTGCGCGTCTTGGCAGATGGTGAATTTTATCGGGTTGGTGGACATATTCCTGTCAAAGTGGATGTACGGATTGTCGCAGCAACACATCAGGATTTGGAAAAACTGGTACAAGATGGACGCTTCCGTGAAGACTTATATCATCGCCTGAACGTCATTCGGATTCATATTCCTAAACTGGCGCATCGCAGTGAAGATATTCCAATGTTGGCACAGCACTTTTTGGCACGTGCAGGCAAAGAATTAGGCGTGAGTCCAAAAATATTGCGTCCTGAAACAGTCGAATATATGCAGCAATTGCCGTGGCAAGGTAACGTGCGCCAATTGGAAAACACTTGTCGCTGGCTTACCGTGATGATTACAGGACGTGAGGTCTATCCTGAAGATTTACCAACCGAACTCAAGCAAATTCCAATTGAAAAATTAGCCGAACATTCTGCGCTTCATGTGGCAGATCGGGTATCTATGCAGCATTGGGATGAATTACTTGGGCAATGGGCAGTACAAAAGTTAAAAAATGGCGAGATGAAACTTCTGGATATCGCCATTCCAATGTTTGAACGCACCTTAATTAATGCTGCACTGCAACAAACCCGTGGACGTAAACGTCATGCCGCTGAATTATTGGGTTGGGGACGTAATACTTTGACGCGAAAACTCAAAGAATTAGGAATGGACAGTGCCGATGATGAAATAGAAGAAGATATGGAGAGCTAAACGCAGAAAAAATATCTAATCCATCAAAATATAGGGAAATTCAGCTTTTGAATTTCCCTATTTTTATATCTTAGACTCTCTAAGTTAAGTGCAATTAAGCCGCGGTAAATCCAACATAGCGAGATAAACCTTGCACGCCTAAATCCGTTTTATAAATCAAATATTGCGGATAACGACTTGAAGTCAGTTCTTGCCACATATCCAACTGATCATCATGTGCATGAATTTCATCGACACTGCGTGGCATGCTTTGTTCAAATACATCTGAGGCATATTCAAAACCCAAATCCATTGCGACAAACAAAGTATGCTCGCAAGGCTGAATATATTGTTCTTCTGCCCAATCAATAACAGCATGTTGGCAATGTGGGCAAAGCAAATTTTCAGTCGCAGGCGTATTCAGTTCAATGAGTTGATATGGCATAGAGCAGCATCACCAATAGTAAAATAGATAAACATAAAATCTGTTTGCATCATAACAAGCAATTTCTATATTTTGCGCTAAGCACGGCTTATAATTATAGAAATTTTTTTAATTATACTTATGGCAACTCTAGAAAATGCAATTACACTTGCAGTACAACAACATACAGGGCAGCTAGATAAAGGCGGTCAGCCTTATATTTTGCATCCCTTACGTGTAATGTTGCAATTACAACAGCCCGATCAGCAAATTGTCGCTGTACTGCACGACATTCTTGAAGATACCCACACCACAGCACAAGACCTGCAAAATTTAGGATTTCAAACGCATATTATTCAAGCAATTCAGGCGCTCACCAAACTGCCGCATGAAACTCGTGTTCAAGCGGCTATGCGTACTGCACAAAACCCGCTTGCCTGTGCTGTAAAAATTGCAGATGTGCAAGACAACATGAATTTAACGCGGATTCCCAATCCTACAGCACGTGATTTAGCCCGTTTAGAAGAATACCGACAAGTTTTAGAGATTCTGCAAAAAGCACAGCAATAAAGCACAATTAAAGATTGACAACATGCAACGATGCCACTTTAATTTAAGTATTGTTGCATAAATGGAATTTAGTCATGCTTACAGATTTGGATGATTTTTATTGTTTTGCCCAAGTGGTCGAACATGGTGGATTTAGTGCAGCAGAACGCGCCACCGATATTCCAAAATCCAAACTTAGCCGACGCGTACACAACCTAGAAGAACGCTTAGGTGTGCGTTTAATTCAGCGCAGCTCACGTCATTTTGCGGTCACAGAAATTGGTATGAATGTGTATCGGCATGCGCAAGTAATGATGAATGCTGCCCAAGCCGCGCACGACTTGGTCGATCACCTAAGTATTCAACCGCGTGGTGTAATTAAAGTCAGCTTACCTGTTTCAATTGCACAAAATGAAATTGCCAAAATCTTGCCTGAGTTTTTGAAAGCCTACCCTGAAATTAAAGTACAGCTAATTGTCAGCAACCGTCGTGTCGATATCGTCAACGAAGGGATCGACATTGCCCTGCGTGTCCGCTCAAATTTAGATGATGATCCAAGTTTGGTGATTCGCAAATTCAGCAACATCGAACAACATCTATTTGCCAGTCAGGCTTATTTGAATGAATTTGGCGATTTGAAAAAACCTGAAGATTTAAGTCATCATAAAATTTTAAGCATGTCGGATGAGCATTTAGATCAATACATGGTTGTGCATGATCAACAACAGCAACCGAAAAAAATTAAGGTCAACCCTACAGTCATGGGTTCAGATTTAATGATGCTAGCGCAATTGGCACGACAAAATTGTGGCATTGTGTTGTTGCCTGACACGATTGTTGAAGATTATGTTGCATCGGGTGAATTGGTTCGTGTTTTACCCGACTGGCACGCACCGCATGGTATTTTCCATGCCGTCTATCCATCACGCCGTGGTTTATTACCTGCTGTACGTGTATTTATCGACTATTTGGTCGAAAAGCTAACCATTCGTTAGCACATAGGATCTTTTGATTTCAGATACGAAACAGCAAAAAAAAAGCTTATCTAAGACAGATAAGCTTTGAAAACTACAATCTAAAATAAGAAAGCTAAAACAAAGAAACTACAGCAAGTATCTTTGACTTCAATTATAGCGATTGTTCATTTTTTAACAAATAGTTTAAAACTAAAGTCTAAGATGTTTTATCTATCAGTCTTAACCTGAAAGCATTCGTGCATTAAATTTCAGGATAACTCCCCGTACCTTCTGGCCACGGCGATAACACTTCAAAGCCTGTATCAGTCACAGCAACCATGTGTTCCCATTGTGCAGAAAGTGATTTATCTGTCGTCACCACCGTCCAGCCATCTTTCAGTTCTTTCACACGCGCTTTGCCCGCATTCACCATCGGCTCAATGGTAAATACCATGCCTTTTTTAAGCACCAAGCCTTGTCCAGGCTGACCATAATGCAGCACACTTGGTTGTTCGTGATACACCTGCCCAATACCATGTCCGCAATATTCACGCACAATGCTAAACCCTTCACGATGCGCCACACTTTGAATGGCATAGCCAATATCGCCCAAAGTCGCGCCCGGTTTCACCGCATGAATCCCTGCGCGCATCGCCTCATAAGTGGTATCGACCAGTTTTTTCGCTTCTGGTTTCACCTGACCCACATAGTACATACGACTGGTATCACCATAAAAACCATCTTTAATCACTGCCACATCAATATTAATAATGTCGCCATCTTTTAAAATGGTTTTGGATGATGGAATACCATGACAGACCACTTCATTGGGTGAAATACAGGTGGTTTTGGTATAACCGTGATAGCCCACATTGGCAGGAATGACTTTTAAGGTATTTACAATATAATCGTGACACAAATCATCTAAGTATTCTGTCGTGACTCCGGGTTTGACATGCTCACCAATCATCTGCAACACCTGAGCAGCCAAACGCCCCGAAATGCGTAATTTCTCAATATCTTGCTCTGATTTAATGCTGACTTTAAGGGCACGCATGATGAACTCCTGACCTGAAGCCTGAGATTATAGCCCTTTCGGCTTGTAAAATCAGCTCAAGCTGCCAAACAAGTATCCATCGTCATGCGACCAACAGTTTTGTTTAAGAACTGCGCATTTAAAATAGCAACCAAAACTTATACTAGATAAGCCATCTATACTATGTGGGATCAGCATTTTTCAAAAATACATCAGATAAACAGTAAGTTATTTAATTTTTATAGTGAAGATTAAAATAGCCTACAAACACATATCATAAAAAATATTCATATGACCTATAAAATAAATTAGAAAATCATAGCTCGATCTACTAAAATCGCTTTCTTTTGTTTACATCTTATTTCTCTCCCATGACGAATTTACGCACACGGGATATTATTGCCTTGGGTTTTATGACCTTTGCGCTGTTTATTGGTGCAGGTAATATTATTTTCCCACCTATCGTGGCACAGCAAGCGGGCGAACACGTCTGGCTTGCTGCGCTCGGTTTTCTCATTACCGCAGTTGGCTTACCCGTGATTACCATTATGGCGTTGTCACGTGTCGAAGGTTCTATACAAATTTTAAGTTCGCCTTTAGGCAAAATCGCGAGCTTAATTTTAACAGTCGTCTGTTATTTAGCGGTTGGCCCGCTTTTCGCCACACCACGTACCGCTACCGTATCTTATGAAATTGGTTTCTCTGCCTATTTTGGCGATTCCGCGAGCACCTTATTCATTTATAGCGCCATCTATTTTGCCTTGGTGATGTTAGTTTCACTGTATCCACACAAAATTTTAGATACAGTGGGCTATGTACTTTCCCCGCTTAAAATTCTGTCATTACTAATTTTAGGCATCACTGCATTTATTATTCCGACAGGTACAATTTCACCTGCCATTCACAATTATGTGAACAGTCCTGTATCTGAAGGCTTTATTAACGGTTATCTCACTATGGATACCTTAGGTGCATTGGTATTCGGGATTGTGATTATTAATGCGATTCGTTCACGTGGCGTAACTGATAAAAAACTCATCACCCGCTATGCGGTATGGGCAAGTTTAATTTCAGGGATCGGTTTAACTTTAGTTTATCTAAGCCTATTTAAACTGGGGATGGGCAGTCACGATGTTGCCGCCAATGCCAGTAATGGTGCAGTCATTTTACATGCCTATGTGCAACATGCTTTTGGCGGATTTGGCTCGGTATTTTTAGCTGCAATGATTTTTATTGCCTGCATGGTTACGGCAATTGGACTGACATGCGCATGTGCTGGATATTTTGAGCAAATTACTAAAATTCATTATCGCCGTTGGGTATTTATTTTAGTGGGCTTTGCCTTTGTTATTTCCAATCTTGGACTCACCAAACTCATTGCAGTTTCAGTGCCTATTTTAAGCGCGATTTATCCACCTGCAATTGTGGTCATTCTACTCAGCTTTTTCTGGGGATTATTCCGTATTCCAACCCGCGTGATTGCACCTACTGCCGCAGTTGCATTGCTCTTTGGCATCATTGATGCAATGAAGGCCGCAGACTTAGCTAGATTCTTGCCAGCCACACTGACCAATTTTCCCCTGAGTGAACAAAACCTCGCTTGGTTGATTCCTGCATTACTGATTTTTGTATTCGCTACAATTCATGATCGAATGAAAAAATAGCCAGTACGGACTTCGAGCTCGGCTATTTTTTCAAGTCATGCTCTATTTTCGAGCTGTATTGTATTAAAGTCGTGTTTTATCCAAATACGAATTTAAGTTAGACAATAATTGTCAGGTTTTACCCAAACCCGCACTTATTGTTTCTTGTGCTAAAACTGCCTCTTTTTAAGGCAATTTATCAGTCAAGATAATAGCAACCCAAATAATTATTTGGTATAAATAAACAAATGAAATTAAAATATTTTCAATAAAAAACTAAAACAAAATAAATCATTCACCCATTTTAAGCAGAGCTCAAATTAACGCTAAAGTCGTATAGTCGCCCTCAAAATTAGCTGGCATAAAATATGCAAGTACGATTGAAATCGTATTTAAATGGCTTAAAAAACACACTACTTTTTATTATTTTGTAAATAAATGATAACAAATAGTAGTATTTCATATGAAAATGATGTTTTTTATCAAAATATGACTATAAGGGCTTGAAATAGTTTGCTAAACAAGGTAGAACAATAAAACCAATCTGACTAAAATGCTCTGATTTTAGTGATTTATAACAAGGAGGGATGGAGATGTTTTCACATTTCAATACGCAAGTCTTCATTAACGCTCTGAAGGCTAACCAAAATCTAGTTACTTTTTTAAGCACCACTTTTGCACTGATGCTGACCCTATTGCTCCAAGGCTCAATTCAAGGCAACTTGAAACCAACCTATTTTTTATATGCCTTATTGGTATGTATAGCCTTTGCGATTTGGACATCCATTGACCAAAAGTTTCGTGAACATAAAAACGTAGAAGTTCATTAATCATACCCTAGCACCCACTCATTTTAGCTTTTTCGCTTTCACTTTGCGGCAGATGGATCACTCCTCTGCCGCCAAACTCAAAAAGTAGATTCTAATCATCATTCCTGATCTACAGCAAAAATCTCAAAATCTTCTACGGGCTACCAAGAAAAAATTAAACTGAGCAATTAGAATTACAACAATCCATAGATTGCGCCAAGCAATAACACACTAGTCCCACCCAATTCAGCCACAATCAATAACAGCATCGCCAAACTCATGCACCAACTTGGCAATGTCCATGCTGCAATTTGATGCGGTTGTTTAAATTGATTAGTGGTATCTTTAAGCAATCCATGCAAGATATAACTCAGAATAGAAAAGCTAAAAAATACTAAATTTAGAATCACACAAATTAAAATTACAGTGGCATCCCAAATACAAAAATAAGCCAAGACCGCTAAAATTAAACTTGCAGGTGCATATAACAAACTACTGCGATGTGCGATATCCACATAATAATGAGCACGCGCTTGGGCAGAAGCACGAATTTGCCAATATTTCCACACGCCTGTAAGCATCCCCACCCACAAAAATATTCCACTGAAAATAATCGCAAGGCGCACTGCCAAAGATAAACTTTCCATGTTTAACACTCTTTTATTTTTCGTGTGGCTATTTAACTACACTCGCAGACTACTAAGCTTGACTTTAGAGTCAGAATAAATACAAGTTTCTTTTTGGAACTCGTGTAAAGTAACTTTATTCTCATCATCCTTAAAACATTATGAGCACATTTGAAAGCTTAAATATTATATGTGCAGATGGTTATGCCCTCGCTGCCCGTTATTATCCAAATCAATATACACAAGCACAGCGTCTACCCGTCTTGATTTGTCCCGCGACAGGCATTACCAAGAATTTTTATCACGCTTTTGCCACATGGCTAAATGAACAAGGCTATGCTGTGCTGTGTTTTGATTTTCGTGGTATTGGTGATTCGTTACACGAACCATTGAAACAATGTGAAGCCAGTATTGTTGATTGGGGGCAGTTAGATATTCCTGCAGCAGTAAATACTTTGCTGCAAAAAACGCAAGCTGAACAAGTGGTTTTATTGGGACACAGCGCAGGCGGACAATTACTGGGGATTAATCCTGAATATCATAAAGTGGCAAAAGTCGTAGCTGTTTCAGGCTCTACAGGCCACACAAAAGGTTTAAAAGGTCGTACTCGCCTACTTGCCCCTGTGATGTTTAAAGTTATTTTTCCACTTGCCAGAATCACACATGGTTATGGCCCAACCAATGCAATTGGCATGGGCGAAAACCTACCTAAAAATGTGGCCCAACAATGGGCACAATTTTGCAGCAAACCCGGCTATGTCATCAATGCTATAGGCAAAACAGTTTCACAGCATTATCACGATAAAATTCGTTGCCCGATTACTGCTATTTGGAGTTCGGATGATGAGATTGCCACCGAAGCCAATGTGAAAGATTTACTCCGTCTCTATCCCCATGCATCGACTAATATGATTGAACTTAAACCAAAGCGTTATCAGCATAAAGCCATTGGGCATATGGCGATGTTTAAAAAGTCACATCGAAATTTATGGAATGTGATTGAAAATCAATTGGCAGTTTAATTTTTAGTGGCGAAGTCACATACAAATTAAACATTTGTTTTAGTTTCTCGCTTTTTCTTTTCCCTATTTAAGCAACCAAATTTGTAATCCTGTTTGGTTGTTTCTTTTTTTCTATTCCATGCCACATTTCATGTTCAGCTTTTAAAATCCAGACTTATCGCTGATACACATTTTCAGGATGAAACATCACAATCTTTTTATTACACCATAAAAAAGCTCCACCATTTCGGTAGAGCTTTTTGAGTGATTTAATTCAAAGCTTAGTAATTAGCGTAAGCGAATCATCACAGTTTTAATACGGTTACCATCAAGTTCTGTCACTTCAAAGTGCACACCTTGATAATCCAACTGCGTGCCGACCTGAACTTCACCTTGGGTTTTATCTAAAATCAAACCTGCAACGCTAATGTAGCCTGCATCTTCTTCAATCAGATCCATCATACCCAGTTCAAGTTCAAGCTGGTATAAATCCAGCATACCTGTTGCTTTCCATTCGTTTTCATTGGTTTTAACCAAATCTAACTGTTCGTCTGCATCAGGGAATTCACCTGCAATCGCTTCAAACACATCAAGCGGTGAAATCAAACCTTGAACATTACCAAACTCATCGCTGACTAAAACCAAAGAACCTTTAGAGGTACGTAACGTATTGATCGCATCAATCACTTTCATTTTTTCAAAAATGTAAATTGGACGCTGACGTTTAATTAAAGCTTTAAGCTCTTCTTCTTCGTCCAATACATCCAACAACTCTTTGGCACGTACAATACTAATGACTTTATCTAAACTACCACGACACACTGGGAATAAGCTGTGTGGTACAGATAGAATCTGTTCGCGGATTTGTTCAGGTGAATCTTCAATATCGACCCATGAAATTTGGCTACGTGGCGTCATAATTGATGCGACTGAACGCTCTGCCAAGGTCAAGACACCACCAATCATGTAGCGTTCTTCATCTGCAAACGCTTCTTGCGCTTCGTTATGCAAATCAGGGCTACTGGTTTCAACTCGCCCCCCCATCAATTTTAAAATTGAATCTGCAGTACGGTGACGTAACGGAATTTTTGCTTCATGTTTTGCAACATTGCGCTGACCAAATTGGTTAAACGCTTCAATAGCAATCGCAACACCAATACCCGAATAGATATAACCTTTAGGGATATGGAAGCCAAAACCTTCTGCAATCAAGCTGATACCAATTAATAGTAAGAAGCTTAAACACAAAATCACCACTGTTGGATGACGGTTCACAAAAGCAGTTAATGGCTTAGATGCAAGTAACATCACCAACATTGCAACCACCATGGCAACCATCATCACATAGATGTTGTCGACCATGCCAATTGCGGTAATGACTGAGTCTAAAGAGAAAACTGCATCTAGAACAACAATTTGTGCTACAACTGCGGCAAAACTTGCATAAACCACATTGGTCGTGACTTTGACTTCGGGTTTGCCTTCCATCTTCTCATGCAACTCTCCTACCGCCTTATAGACGAGGAACAAACCGCCACCCAAGAGAATGAGGTCACGCCCTGAAAAGGTTTTTTCAAATAAGGTAATTAACGGTTCGGTTAAAGTAACCAACCAAGAGATTGCAAATAACAATCCTAAACGCATAAACAACGCTAAAGATAAGCCAATCACACGGGCTTTATCACGCTGTTCTGGGGGTAATTTTTCTGCAAGAATTGCAATAAAGACTAGGTTATCAATACCTAATACGATTTCTAGAATAATAAGTGTAATTAAACCAACCCATATTCCCGGATCTAATAAAAACTCCATTAGTTCATAGCTCCGAGATAGTTAGCAGAAATCGAAATATAAAGTAGACCTGCGCACGGCGACGGATCCATAAAAGTAACCTTTTTAGCAATAGATAGCTTAATTATGCACAATCTTGAACATTTGTAATTAAATTTTTAATTTTTTTGAATAAAACTAAACAGTACGATCTATAAGAAGGTTTTTACTTTATTTTTCACATTCTTAATTTTTTTAGAGCGATGACAGCCAAACAAAAGCCGTGAGAATGGATTAAAAATGTCAAATGAATTGTAATGTATTTTTAGACGCATTAGTCATAGATTACAACTGTAAGCCAACCCACACTTTAATCTAAACTTAAAATATTGATAAAAAACAACTATTGTTAAAAGATTAGACCAAAGCTTATAATTTTTTTGCAAAATTCAACGCAATAACCCGCACTTTTACCTAAAAGCCAAGTGTACAAATGTATTTTTTTAACTAAAATGCAGCCTAAGTTGATGGTTAAATTGATAATTCAACTTATAAAACCAGATAACTCACTACTAATCCAAACTAAAACAATTCTATAGGATTAATTGATATGACACATGAATATGGATTGAACTTAAACAAATGCCTACGCGCTTGGAAAAATAGCCATTTCAAAGCCAGCTTCTAAATCGAGATTCATCATATTTCGTCAGATTTCAACCAAATTTTAGCCACTGAAAGCATCTTGCTAAGCACATGAGTTTTCACATAAAATGTGAAATATCAAAAATACAATTAAAACAATGCAGGGAATATGCAATGTCCAAGAAATATTCAAAATTTCTACCATCCGCCGACCAATATGATATTGAACAATTTCCGTATTATTGGGTCACACAAGTACATGCTCAATATGTACAGAATGTCGATCAGGCACTTAAAAAGTATGGTTTAGATAATTCTCGCCGTCGTATTTTATTGGCATTAAGGTCAAAAGCACATGCGAGTGTGTCTGATTTGTCAGACATGGTGGTGTCAAAAATGTCAACTACAACTAAAATTGTTTATCGTTTAAAAGATGAAGGTTTGGTTGAAACTTATTCTTGTGATGATGATGCGCGTATCACTCGTGTCGTGCTTACTGAAAAAGGTAATGAGATGACCAACAAAATTAATGATCTGACTAGCGTTGTTTTAGAGCAGTCATTTGATGGTTTAACTCCACTACAAATTGAAAAAATGATGGAAAGTTTACGTCATATTTTTAATAATTTAGCACGCTAAACATCACGTTATTGTTCCACATCTGTTCTTATCCTATATAAGCACAAGATGTACTTAAAGATCGAAAAAATTGAGCTGGGGGCTTACTTTTTCGATCTTTGCTTTTGGTACATGTGAACACTCAAACTCGTCTAAAGGAAAGCCCTGCACAAAGCTGTGTATGTTCGGTGTTTTCAAACTTAGCCATTCATCTAAACGTGCATGTGGAATAACAATAACAGAACGTTTGACTGGCCCAGGCTCATGAAATTCCTTCATCATCGCGTGATCAATTGCGTCCATGGTAATCATACTCGCAGAACGGCCAATTTCTTCCGTGCCTTGCCCATCCTTTAAACGGCAAATTTCATACAGTGCTGCAATAAAAAAGGCCTGTCCATCTTTACGACGTACACCCCAACGCTGCGGTTTACTGTCTATATATTTGGATTCATAAAATTCTGACACAACAATCGCGCCAAATTTACACTTATAAGCAGTTTCACTAAAACTTGGTTTTTCTAATAAAGTTTCGTTACGGCAATTATAGGTTTTTTGCGCAATACTTCTGTCTTCCGCCCATTTGGGAATCAAGCCAAAATTCACCGAGCGCCACTCTAAACCTTGTTCAGACTTAAACAATAGTGGCACACTCGAATTTGGATACGCTTCTTCAGCATATTCAAACGGAATTTCAGGCAGACCTAATGCAGATAATTGCGCTATGCTTATTGGTTTAAAATTGGCACACATATACAAATTGGATGATTAGACACACGCACTATATTATGCGTTTTGATCATGAACAGTAAGTGCGCACCCACGCATTCCTTCTTACTCAAACAAAACGCAGGACAAATAATTACCGTTAAGCTGGCAATGTCAGCCAATGCGTGCGGGTAAATTCTTCAAATATCCAGCGCCCATTAAAACGACCTAAGCCTGAGTTTTTCTCACCACCAAACGGTGCATTGGCATGATCGGCAACGGTAATACCATTAATATGTGTCATTCCAACATCAAACTGTGCTGCAAATTCTGCACCGCGTTCTACATTTGTAGTGCATACAGCAGCAGATAAACCATAGCGTGTATCGTTCGCTAACTGTAAGGCATGTGCGGTATCTGCTGCTTTGAGAATCGGTAAAATAGGTCCAAAACTTTCATTTTGTACAATTTCTGAATCGGCAGCGACATTCACAAAAACATGTGGTGCAACTAAGTTCCCCGTAACCCCGCCCGCATAAACCAATTCTGCACCCTGCGCCTGTGCTTTTTGAATAATATGCTGATGCTTTTTCACCTGTTCTGCATTAATAATTGGCCCAATCAAGGTGTCATTTTTATTCGGATCACCTACTACTAATTGCGACACACTTGCTAACAATTTTTCAAGATAGGCTGCATAAATAGACTGATCGACAATGACCCGATTGGTACTCATGCAAATTTGACCTTGATGCAAAAAGCGCCCCATCACAGTTAGTTCTACGGCCAAATCTATATCTGCATCATCCAAAATGACTAAAGGTGCATTGCCACCGAGTTCTAAGGCGACACGTTTTAAATGCTCACCCGCAACGGCCAGTTGCCCTACATGCTGTCCAACTTCTGTAGAGCCTGTAAATGAAATCATTTTAGGAGTTACATGCTCAACAAAGTAATCACCAATTTCACGACTCGCACCCGCCACCACATTGAGTACGCCTGCAGGCAAGTCTGCTTCTTCGAACAGTTTACCGAGTATAGTTCCACCTGTGACTGGCGTATCACTGGCAGGTTTGAGCACTACACTATTACCACAAGCAATCGCTGTAACCACTGAACGCATAGACAAATGGAAAGGGAAATTCCACGGACTGATCACAGCAATAACACCCAAAGGTTTACGCAAAACAACACTACGGACTTTCGGATCTTTGCTTTCCAGTTGCGTCGTGGTCATTTGCTCGGGAAATTGTGCAGCTTCTTGAATAATCCCTAAAGCAGCATCGACTTCGATATTGGCTTTTAAACGGGTACTGCCCGACTCATCAATCAGCCACTGGATAATTTCTTCGCGTCGTTGCTGAATGACTTGCTCTAAGTTCTTAATGATGTATTGACGCAGACTTGTGGATTGAATCAATTGTTCATCAAAAGCTTTTTGCGCTGTACTATAGGCACTATCAACATCTACCACGCTGGCGCCCTGCATCTCAAAAATTGTAGTTTGATGATATGGATTCAAGTTTGGAATGGTTTTAGTAGATGTCCCAACCGACCACTTGCCGCCAATAAATTGTTGATTCAAATCTTGATATGCTGGCATGTATTTGTCCTTGCGCTACTTTTTATATATGACTTTCACTCTACTCCGCAGCTTGATGTTTTTCTAGCAGCAAGTACATCCTGTAACTATTCAGCTGCAAAATTTTCAAAAAACCATAAGCAAAATACAGGCAACAAAAAAGCCTCCGAAGAGGCTCATTTGTTTGTATTACACAATCAGTAAATCAAATCCTAAAGGATTAATCACCTGTATAACCTTTTAACTTTAAACGCGCTGCGTGTAAAAGTGGCTCTGTGTAACCAGAAGGTTGCTCGCCACCTTTGAAGATCAAGTCAGATGCAGCTTGGAATGCAATGTTATTAGCAAAGTCGTTAGACATAGGCGTGTATAGTGGATCATCAGCATTTTGTTGATCTACAATTTTCGCCATGCGCTGCATTACTTCTTCAACCTGTTCACGCGTTACAATTCCGTGACGTAACCAGTTGGCAACGTGCTGAGAAGAAATACGTAAAGTTGCACGGTCTTCCATCAGGCCCACATCATTGATGTCTGGAACTTTAGAACAACCTACACCCAGATCAACCCAACGAACGACATAACCCAAGATACCTTGGCAGTTATTTTCCAGTTCTTTTAGTTTCTCTTCTTCAGACCAGTTGGTATCAGTTGCAAGAGGTGGAGTTAACAAATCATCTAAAGGCAATGCTTCAGTTGCAAGCAATTCTTGCTGACGGTTTGCTACATTAATTTGATGGTAGTGAATCGCGTGAATCACTGCACCTGTTGGAGACGGAACCCATGCACAGCTTGCGCCTGCTTCAGGATGTTCAGTCTTGGTTTTGTACATGTCTAACAGCATGTCTGGTTTTGGCCACATGCCTTTACCAATCTGTGCTTTACCACGTAGACCTGTTTGTAGACCTACCATGACGTTACGGTTTTCGTAAGCTGGGAACCATTTTTGGCCTTTGATTTCGCCTTTACGAACAAATGGACCTGCTTCCATGAAGGTATGGATTTCATCACCTGTACGATCCATGAAACCGGTGTTAATAAAGATGGTACGGTCTTTCGCCTGAGCAATACAGTTTTTCAGGTTAACAGAGGTACGACGCTCTTCATCCATGATACCGATTTTCAGGGTTTTAGCAGGTAAGCCAAGCGCTTGTTCAGCACGTTCAAACAGCTCAACCGCAAATGCTACTTCTTCTGGACCGTGCATTTTTGGCTTAACGATATACATAGAACCGGTACGTGAGTTCTTGATCGTGTTCTCACCACGGATATCAGCCACAGAAAGCAATGGAGTGACCAATGCATCCATGATGCCTTCATAAATTTCTTCGCCATCTACAAGGATCGCCGGGTTTGTCATCAAGTGACCCACGTTACGAAGCAGCATCAATGAACGGCCATGAACCTTGGTCTCACCGCCTTCAACATTTTTGAAGGTGCGGTCAGCATTTAGTTTACGGGTAATGGTCTTGCCATTTTTCTCGATAGACTCTTCAAGCGTACCTTTCATCAAGCCTAACCAGTTACGGTAGCCTTCAACTTTTTCTTCAGCATCAACTGCTGCAACAGAGTCTTCCAAGTCTTGAATCGTCGTTACAGCCGCTTCAAGCACAACATCTTTCACGCCAGCTGCATCTGTCTGTCCAATTGGGCTGTTTGCATCAATCTGGATGATTGCGTGCAGGCCGTTATTTTTCAGTACGATTTCAGTTGGTGCAGAAGCTTCGCCATTGTAACCAACGAATTTAGAGCTATCCGCAACAGTTGTTGTAGAACCATCTTTTAGGCGAACAACAAGTTTGTTTGCTTCTACAGCATATTGAGTCGCGTCGGCATGTGAACCTTGCGCCAATGGGAAAGTTTCATTTAAGAAGTTTTTCGCGAATGCAATTACTTTTTCACCACGAACTGGGTTGTAGCCTTTACCTTTTTCTGCGCCATTTTCTTCAGAAATAACGTCAAAACCGTAAAGTGCGTCATATAACGAACCCCAACGTGCGTTTGCTGCGTTCAAGCAATAACGTGCGTTACGTACAGGTACTACGAGCTGTGGACCAGCCAATAATGCGATTTCTTCATCAACATTTTCGGTGGTAATTTGAAAATCTTCTACTTCTGGTAATAAGTAGCCAATTTCAGTCAAGAAAGCTTTGTAAGCTTCTAATTCAAATGTATTATTGCGGTGCCATTCATCAATTTTAGCCTGAAGCTCATCACGCTTTGCGAGTAATGTTTTGTTCTTAGGGCTAAGATCGACAACGACTTGCTCAAAGTTTTTCCAGTATGTATCACTGTCCAAACCAGAACCTGGTAATGCTTCATTTTCGATGAAATCGTAAAGTTCTTTAGCAATCGCTAACTTGCCTTTTTGAATACGTGCAGTCATTGTCTTTCCTGATATTGCTACTTTTTATACAAGAGATTCTAGTATACTGATTTATATTTAGCTGAATAGTATTATCACATTTCAAAATAACGATCATTTATTACAAGATGAATGACAACAATCATCATAAATCCTGATCAGAAACACGACACTATTACTCATCTAAATACACTTTTACAGTGTATAAAGTTTTTGAAATGTCGAAATTAGACTTAAGTTCAGATTTTGTTGTAAAAATCGGCGTCAGTCTTATTGCAACCCTTCAAGATTAAGCCATGTTTATGACAAAATGTCGATAAAACCAACAGTCACATCTTTTCTATCATAAAAAAGCGCCTAGTTCTAGGCGCTTAAAAGATCAACTGATTTGATGTTTGGCTTCGGTGGCCTGTATCTGTCGATGTTCTTCATTTAAGTAATCATCAGACTGCATTTCCAATAAACGTGAACGTGTGCGTTCAATTTCAAATGCCAGTTTTTCGCCCTGATAAATTTCAATAATCGAATCTTCAGAAGTCAGTAATAACTTGACACCACGATCATAAAATTCATCGACCAAATAAATAAAACGACGTGTTCCTTCAGACAAGAAGTCTGTTAAATGCGGTACATTGCTCACCAAAACCGTGTTGTAGATGTTGGCAATTTCAATAAAGTCTGCAGGACTACGCGGTTTAAAGCACAGTTCTGAAAATTCACACCACAACACATCTTCAGTATGCGCAATTGTTTCAACAATACGTTGGTTGATAATAATTGGCTCAGAAGAATAATGTTGTGTATTACTCAAAGCACTGAAACGCTGTGCCATCCAGTTTTGATTATCATGCGTTAAAGGCGATTTAAATAATTGCGCCTGTTTCAAAACACGTAAGCGATAATCTACACCAGCATCGACATTTAGCACTTGGCAATGTTTTTTGACCATTTCAATGGTTGGAATAAAACGATCTCGATGGATACCATTTTTATATAAACCGTCTGGGGCGATGTTAGATGTTGCCACCAAAGTAATGCCACGATGGAATAATTTTTGGAACAAGTCACTCAGAATCATCGCATCAGTCACGTTAGATACGAAAAATTCATCGAAACAAATCACCACTGCATCTTTATAAATTTGGTCTGCAACAGAATCGAGCGGGTTACGCTGCCCTGAAAGTTTGTTCAGTTCACGATGCACATGCTGCATAAAGTGGTGAAAGTGCATACGTGTTTTACGTCTAAATGGAATCGAGTCGTAAAACTGATCCATGAGCCATGTTTTACCACGACCTACACCACCCCACATATAAACACCCTGTGGTGCTGTTTGGCGGCGGAAACGGCGGAACGCTTTTTTTGATGCTTTATAGCGTTGAATTAATTCCTGCCACACACGCTCAAGTTCGTGTACAGCCTGCGCCTGCGCATCATCTGGCATAAATTGTCCAGAGGCTAACGCTTGTGCATAACGCTCCGCAGGCGATAATGGAGTAAAGGCTGTGGTTTGTGGCGAATTAAAATCAGACATATTCATCAGTACTTATTTGGGCTTGTAGATTATAACGAAGATCGAATCGGGAGATATAGCACTTTGGCATAGTTTGCAAAATACTTAGGCTATTTTGTATATTGGCGTGGACTTTGTCCAAACCACCGTTTAAAGGCATGGTTAAATGCCGCAGGTTCTGAATAACCAAGTAACTCTGCAATCATTTCAATTGAATATTCCTGATATTCAATTAATCGCAATGCTTTATCTTTGATAAGATCTTCACGAATTTGTTTGTAACTAGTGTTCAATTGTTGCAGTTGATGGCGCAATGTCCGTTCAGGAATTTGCAAAGCATGTGCTGTTTCTGCCATGCTCGGCATACTGCCTTGTTGTAATTCCAAATAATCTTTTACGCGCTGTACCACCGAAGGCGCATCATCTTCGAGTTTAAGTCGCTCTAACTCAATCACGCATTTGGCTTCATAACTACTAAAAGTGACTGCATCGGCAGATGGAATACGTGCTGTGAGAACTGCATCATCAAACCAAAACGCTGCTTGGGGTTGATTAAAAACAATATCTTGACCGTAATAATCATAAAAAGTTTGCAAAACTTCACTTTGCTGCGGCTGTGCAAATGGCAATTCTATGCGAATACGTGGCGCACTCATCCCCATCATTTTATATAGGTCTTGAATAAATTTGAACGTGCCTGAAATTTCACACTGCGCACGCAATACACCTAAACTACTATGTAAATCATTGGGTTGATAACACAAGGCAATATGTCGCGTGCTATGTTGCAAACTCAGTTTCCCGCTTAAATGCGTCAATCCCTGATATTGAATCCCTTTTTCTAATGCAGTGGCAATATCTGGACTGGTCACCAATAACATCAGTAAAGGACCATAACCTGCCAAAGCATAATGCTGTCCAATAAACAGCCCCATTTCAGGCTCTACATCTTCACCAATGACTTTGAGAATATCCCATTCCAAACTCGGATGAATAATTGAACTGGTATCCAGCGCATCTGCACGCAAGCCGATACTTTGCAATTTTGCATCGACATCAACGCCTGCTTTACGCATGCCTTGTATTAAATACATTAAGCCAAGTATGGATCTTTTCATAAAATGAACAGTGCGAAACGGAATATCCTTTTTACCCGATTCATCCACAGATAGAAATTGCCGAAAATATCAATTTTTATGTCAGCACGATCATGTTACCACATGCTGGCTTATTCTATCCTGACTCAAACAAACTCAAGTCAAACAAAATAAATATAAGGATGTCTTCATGCAGGATGCAGCAGCTCATTATCAAGTCGCAATTATTGGCGCAGGCTTTGGTGGATTAGCCATGGCGATTCGTTTGCTACAACGCAACATTCATAACTTTGTGATTTTAGAAAAGTCTAATGAAGTGGGTGGTACTTGGCGTGAAAATCAATACCCTGGCGCGGCTTGTGATGTGCAGTCGCATCTGTATTCATTGTCATTTGCACCCAAAACTGACTGGTCAAAACGCTATGCCGAAGCACCAGAAATTTTTCAGTATATTCAAGATGTGGTGCAACAGTTTAATCTGCGCGAATATTGCCAATTTAACAGCGAAGTGGTGCATACCGAATACCATGAAAAAGACTGTGTATGGCATGTTGCGTTAAAAGATGGCAGACAATTGAGTTGCCAATATTTAGTCTTTGCTTCTGGCCCACTGCATGTGCCACAAATCCCGCACATTAAAGGCATTGAAAAGTTTCAGGGCAAGGTTTTTCACTCGTCTCAATGGGATCATCAATACAACTTAAATAGCAAAGTTGTGGCATCTATTGGCACAGGCGGCAGCGCGATTCAATACATTCCTGAAATTGCACCTCAAGTTAAACAGTTATATGTCATGCAACGTACAGCTGCATGGGTCATTCCACGAGATGAACGCAAATATCTGAATATTGAGAAAAAACTGTTTAAACAAGCAGACTGGTTTAGAAAGTTGCATCGTGCGCGTTTGTATTGGTCGAATGAATCACGTGCAATTCCAATCATGCAACCTAGCGTGATGAAATATACCCAAAAACTGGCAGAAGCCTTTATTCGTTTTCAGGTCAAAGACAAACAATTGGCACAAAAACTCACGCCTGACTACATTATGGGATGTAAACGTATTTTAGTGTCCAATAAATACTTCCCAACTTTTAACCGTGACAACGTCGAATTAGTGACTGATGCAATACAGGAATTGACTGCAGACAGCATCATCACCAAAGATGGTAAAATGCGAAAAATTGATTGTCTGATTTATGGCACAGGCTTTATTACCGATCCGCGTATCTATCTACAGCCATTTAGCTGCATTGGTGAACATGGCGTTGAATTAAAACAGGCATGGAAAGATGGCGCAGAAAGCTATTACGGCATTAGCCACAAAGGTTTTCCGAACCTGTTTCAGTTGCTTGGGCCAAATACAGTTTTGGCGCATAACTCGGTTATTTTTATGATCGAATCGCAAGTCGATTACATTCTGCAAATGATGGATTTGGTGGCACAATCACAGAGCAATGCAATTGTAGTAAAAGATCAAGTACAAGATCAATTTAACCACGATGTGCAAGACATGCTAAATAACACGGTTTGGCAATCTGGCTGTGTAAGTTGGTATCAACAAGATGGTGGAAAAAACTTTGCACTTTGGCCAACCTATACTTGGAAATATTGGCTAAAAACCAAGTCGCTGCATCCGAGTGATTTCAGATTAATCAGTAAAGCGGCATAAATTTCCGCTTTTAAAAGCAAACTGGCATAATCAACAGGTTTTTATCTATCTCCCACCTGTTGATCTCATGCAATCTCTTTGGCTGATTTTCCAATTACTCTGCTGTTTATGTCTAGGCTTTGTACTGGCAAAACGCCTCCCTCGAATAATCGAAAAAATTGCGTTTCAACTGCTTCCATATTTTAGCTATATCCTGCTAATTGCAATTGCGATGGAATTTTCACAAACGCTCGGTTCACTACAGCAGCCATCGCATATTCTATCTACAGCTTTACAGATTGCATTTGCTACATCAATTGGTGCTTTTCTGTGTTGTTATTTGCTTTACAAAGGTTTGGGGCTGCAAGCAACGCAAGGCAAAGTTTCATTACAGTTGTTGATTCAATCCTGCATCAACATCAGTTATGCCTTTTTTGCACTTTTGGCAGGCTACGTGCTGCATCTACTTTTTAGTGCTATGGATTTCCAAGTTCAGATCAACACTTGGTATTTACTGTTGCTGTTTATGTGGATGATTGGACTCGATCTCGCTTATTCGCCTTTAGATCGTTCTTGGCTGAATTGGAAAATTTTAATGGTGCCCGTAGGCTGTATTTTCGGTTCAGTTGCAGGGGTACTACTTTGCGCACTTTGGCTCCCCATCGCTCTACAAGATTTGCTTATGCTCTCACAAGGTTATGGATTTTATTCCATGAGCGGGATTGTGGTGTCGGAACTTTGCAATGCCGAATTGGGTAGTATTGCGTTAATGAATGATTTATTCAGAGAGATTTTTGCGATATTGCTGATGTATATTTTGGGATGGCGTTATCCACGTGCTGCAATTTCTGCCGCAGGCGCAACTGCCATGGACGTCACTTTGCCCATGGTAAAACAAGCCTGTGGCAACGATTTTATTCCACATGCCATGGTCAGTGGATTTGTATTGTCAATCCTTGCACCCATTGCTGTAAGTGTATTGGCTGCTATTTAAAAAGAATCAACAATTGTCCTCTCTCCCTCTGGGAGAGAGTTGGAGAGAGGGTTTGCGCTCTATTTAGGCGAGAGTTAGAGAGAGGGCTTATCTCCCTTTTAGAGAGTCAGCGATAGTAAAATTAAAGCGTCGCTAAAATATCTTTCAAAGTCTGACGTGGATTTTCAGATTTTGTAATTGGACGACCAATCACCAAATGCGTAGAACCATCCAGCATAGCTTGTTTGGGAGTCACAATACGTTTTTGATCATCGGCATTTGAGCCTTTAGGACGAATCCCTGGAGTTACTAAGGCAAAATTCTGCCCTAAGATTTCACGCAACATTTTGGCTTCTTGCGCAGAACACACCACACCATCTAAACCACTTTCTTGAGTGAGTTTAGCTAAACGCTGAACTTGCTCAAAAGGCTCAATATCTAAACCTAAATCTTTTAAATCTTCACGCCCCATAGAGGTTAGTACAGTCACTGCAATCAGTTGAGTCTGATAATTCCCTGCTTTTAAACGCTCCACACAGGTTTCCATCATTTTACGACCACCTGAGGCATGCACGTTGACCATCCATACGCCTAAATCTGCTGCAGCACATACAGCCTGAGCCGTTGTATTTGGAATATCGTGAAATTTCAAATCTAGAAAAACCTCAAAACCTTTGTCATGCAAGGCTTTCACGGCTGCAGGACCTTCATGGGTAAATAACTCTTTACCAACTTTTACTCGACATAATGCAGGGTCTAATTGTTCTGCAATGGTTAAGGCGTCATATTGGCTTTTAGCATCGAGGGCAACAATGATACTCAAGAGAATTACCTCTGGATTTGACAAAGAGTCGCTATTATAAAGTGATTCGTGCTAAGCAGATAGTCAAAAAGACAGCTTATCCCCCATCGCAGCGATAATCAGCCATTCGTCAAAGGCACACATAAAAAAACACCCCAAGATAACCTTGAGGTGTTGATGATCAATTCGCTCAACAGAGCAAATTAAAGTGCATTAGAAGAACGATCTTCAGTATGCACATCTAATACCGTTTTTTCATGACGAGTATGCGCAGCAGCTTCAGCAGCAGCCAGTTGAGCTGCATGAATTTGCTCTTTGCGTAGGTATTCAATATCTTTACGTAGTCGCTTAATTTCCCAACTATTTTGGAATACACGGAAAACCTGCACGCCCAACAATAACCCTAGCACCAAACCAAGTGCCAATGTAATCAGTAGCAATAGACCCAAACGCATTGCAGGCACTTGAGTAAATAACAGGTCAACTGAAAGTTCAGTGCCGTTTTGCAAAACCAATGCCAGAGAATATCCAAATAGAATAACTAAAATAGCGACTAGAACGTAACGCATAAACACCCCTAGGAATTTTATTTATTTACAGACTCGTTTACTGCATCACGTAGTGCTTTACCCGGTTTAAAGTGCGGTACAGCTTTAGCCGCAACTTCTACAGACTTACCTGTTTTTGGGTTACGACCTACACGTGGTTCACGGTGATGCAATGCAAAACTACCGAATCCACGAATTTCAATTCGGTTATCTGCCGATAGTGATGCAATCATTTGATCAATCATGATCTTCACAGCTTCTTCCACCAATGGCTCAGCCAAATGTGGATTTTTCAAAGCAATTCGTTCTATCAAGTCAGACTTATTAAGTGCTTCAGTAGTCATCTGCGACCTCTTTAATTATCAAGCTACTTTTACCTAAACTGATAATAACCTGTTTAAATACAAAACGGTAGCGTAATAATTGAATACTACGCTACCGTTTACAGTATTTGTGTAAAAAGTATGTGCTAATTTACATTAACCATACAGTTTACCCGCAACTTAGTTGCCCATTTGAGCTTTGATCAAGTCACCAATTGTCTTAGGACCATTGTCTTGACCGCTAGTTGCAGTTTTCAAGTTAGCAACAGCTTCTTTCTCTTCAGCTTCGTCTTTCGCTTTGATAGACAAGTTGATAGAGCGAGATTTACGGTCTACGTTGATGATTTTCGCTTCAACTTCTTGACCAACTTCCAAGAACTTAGTTGCATCTTCAACGCGATCACGGTTGATTTCAGATGCTTTAAGTGTTGCTTCAACTTCGTCAGCTAACTTAACAGTTGCGCCACGAGCATCAACAGCAGTTACAGTACCTTGAACCAAAGCACCACGTTCGTTAGCAGCTAAGAAATCGTTGAATGGATCGCTGTTCAATTGCTTGATACCAAGGCTGATACGGTTGCCTTCAGCGTCTACAGAAAGGATAACCGCTTCAACAGTGTCACCTTTCTTGTAACGACGAATAGCTTCTTCGCCTTGCTCGTTCCAAGAAATGTCAGACAAGTGAACTAGGCCATCGATACCGCCTGGTAAACCGATGAAGATACCGAAGTCAGTGATTGACTTGATTGTACCTGAAACTTTTTCACCTTTGTCGTGGTTCTTAGCAAACTCTTCCCATGGGTTAGCACGAGTTTGTTTGATACCAAGAGAAATACGACGACGCTCTTCGTCCACTTCAAGAACCATAACGTCAACTTCGTCACCAATCTGAACAACTTTAGATGGGTGGATGTTTTTGTTAGTGTGGTCCATTTCTGAAACGTGTACTAAACCTTCAACGCCTTCAGCGATTTCTGCGAAACAGCCGTAGTCAGTTAAGTTTGTTACGCGAGCTTTAACGATAGAACCTTTAGGATAACGGCTCATGATCGCTAACCATGGATCTTCGCCTAATTGCTTAAGACCTAAAGATACGCGGTTACGCTCTTTGTCAAATTTAAGTACTTTAACAGTAACTTCTTGACCCACTTCAACCACTTCTGATGGATGCTTGATACGTTTCCAAGCCATGTCAGTGATGTGAAGAAGACCGTCAATACCGCCAAGGTCAACGAATGCACCGTAGTCAGTAAGGTTCTTAATCGTACCAGTAACAGTTTGACCTTCTTCAAGCTGAGCAAGAAGCGCTTCACGGTCAGCTGAAGATTCAGCTTCCATAACTGCACGACGAGATACAACAACGTTGTTACGTTTAGCATCAAGTTTGATAACTTTGAACTCTAACTCTTTACCTTCAAGGTGAGTTGTGTCACGGATAGGACGAGTGTCTACCAAAGAACCTGGTAAGAACGCACGAACTGGACCGATGTCTACAGTGAAACCGCCTTTAACTTTACCAGAGATAACACCAGTAACGATTTCGCCGTCTTCAAAGATTTTTTCAAGTTTAGTCCAAGTTTCAGCACGTTTCGCTTTTTCACGTGATAAAACAGTTTGGCCCATACCGTTGTCAAGTGCTTCAACAACAACATCAACGGTGTCACCAACTTGAACTTCAAGTTCGCGTTGTTCGTTTAAGAATTCAGCGCGGTCAACAACGCCTTCTGATTTAAGGCCAGTATCAACTGTTACCCAGTCAGAGTCGATGCTTACTACAACGCCTTGGATGACAGCACCCTTTTCAACGTTGAGGTTTAATTCGCTTTCTTCAAAGAGGGCTGCAAAAGATTCGGTCATGATATACCTGATAAAGTCAGCGGTCTTGGATCAGACAAGGCCGGTTTAGTTAAGCGTCTACATAGTCCGTATAGAACTGATCAAGCTATGCGTTCGCTGAATAGGTTTATTTCACGCGGTTAAGCGCGGCAAATAGCAAGCTTCTGATCGACATAAGCTGTCATTAATGCAAATACTTCATCAATGTTCAACTCAGAACTATCAATGATGTAAGCATCTTCTGCAGGCTTGAGCGGAGCAACTGTGCGCTCCATGTCTCGTTTGTCGCGAGCCTGTATATTCGCTAAAATGTCGCTTATTTTAGCATCCAGCCCCATACCCTGCAACTGTTTTACACGTCTTTGTGCACGTGACTCTGCCGAAGCAGTTAAATAAATTTTAGCCTGCGCATTTGGGAAAATACTGGTCGCCATATCGCGTCCATCTGCAACCAAGCCCGGTGCTTGGGCAAAGGCATGCTGACGTGCAAGTAATGCTGTGCGCAATTCAGGTACTGCCGCAACTTTTGAGGCATACTCCCCCACACGTTCGGTACGTATGGTTTGCGTGACATCTTCACCATCAAGTAAGACTTGTGTGCCATCTAGCTGGGTCACAAATTGAATATTGAGCTGTGTTGCAATGGCAACGCATTGACTCAATTTAGTATCAAGTTGATCTAGCAGATCCTGCTTATGTAACGCCAAACCCAACAAACGATACAACGCACCAGAGTCGAGCAAATGAAACTGATAATGTGCTGCCAATTTTGCCGCGAGTGTGCCTTTACCTGAACCGCTAGGGCCATCAATGGTAATAATTTGAACCGTCATGCTGTTTCCGAAATGATTAGAGAGATTTTGCGAGTTTGGATAAACCAATTTTAATTGCAGTTTTCAACTGCGCAAGAATAGCTTTGCTCACAAATGGAACTCGCGCTTGTAGCTCAATGCGATACGTGACCAAGGTTTTGTGATCTGCCACTTGCTGAAATTCAATGGTACCCAAATGATGTTTGATCAATGGATTTTTAATGATTTTATATTCAATCCGCTGATTCGGTTCAAGCACGGTAATTTGCTCTTGCAAAGGTTTAATTGGCCCAATCCCCATACGACGCACCGAACCCACCCCATCTGGACGTTCAGGATCGGCAGAATCTTTAATGCGTACCACTTGCATTGGTGCAAATGCGATATTATAAGTTGCATGTTTAGAAAGTAATTCAAATACTTGCGCAACTGGCGCATTAAATTCTTTTTTAATTTGAATAGCGTGCATAGTTTGCCCTGATGATGAATGCTGTGTTGTGTTTGATTTAGTTTAACGCAAATCAAGCCTAAAACTCAGAACTAGTTTTGATCATGAAGGTCATTTATCAACTGTTGCTGTTTTTGTTGTTTCTTTTGCGCCCGGCGCAGCTTAAAAAAGTCGCTCAATTGGGCTGAACATTGCTGTTCTAAACAACCTGATTGATACTCAAAAATATGATTGTAATAACCCGACTCTAAAAGCTTTCTGGCACTGATTAATGAGCCAGCTTTGGGTTCAGTTGCTCCAAATACCACACGTTTGATTCGCGCATGAATGAGCGCACCCACACACATGGTACAAGGCTCCAGTGTGACATAAAGCGTGGCATCTTCAGGTAAACGATAATTTTGAATATGATCACATGCTGCACGGATTGCCACAATTTCGGCATGTGCGGTTGCGTCGTGTAAGGAAATAGGCGCGTTATAACCCGCGCCAATCACTTGATTTTGACTAACGATGACAGCCCCCACAGGAATTTCCCCCTGTGCTGCAGCCAAAGCAGCCTGCGCATAGGCAAGCTGCATCCAGTCTTCATCACTATAGTTCTGTTCTGACATTTAAATATGAGTAAAAATCAATACGAATTAAATAATCTCGTATTGTTTCAATAACTCATTCCAGCTTTCAATGCTCGTCACAGGTGGATTGTCTGCAAAAATGGTTTTGAGCTGCACTGGCCCATTTTGCTGCCAAGCTGGTGCAAGGTCTTTATCGACCAAACGTGCGCGCACACCTTCGACAAAATCTGCGTGGCGAATTTTCCAGTCTGAAATTTGCGTTTCCAGTTCAAACACTTCATTCCAAGCGTGAACCTTCTTACCCCATTGCCATAGTAACCACGTTAAAGCTGCTGTGGTTGGTGAACCTTTTTGCAAGTTTTCACTGGCTTGACGTAACCAATCGCTACGTGCATCGCTTAGACCAATGATGGATTCATAATCACTTTCAAAACTCACACCACGGCACACGCTTTGAATCACATCCAAAGAATTCTGTAGCGGCCCAGGCCCTACAGGACGGTGCATGCTGTTCAAGGTATCATCAATGGCACGGAAGTCACCTGCAGGGTAATGATTCCAGTCAATATTAATGACTTTTTCTAATACAGAAGCGCGTTGTGCATCACAAATATGGGTTGCCCAACCAATACCATACGCACCTGCAGCAGTCATAATTGAACCCGTTAAACCTGTGAACAAGCCAATCGCACCACGGTCAGCCAAGAAACGAGTTGCCCCTACATCTGGGTATAAACCAATGTTAATTTCTGGCATAGCTAAACGTGAATACGGTGTCACCAAACGGAATGGTGCAGCCATAAATAGACCTAAGCCACCACCCATGACATAACCTTCACCCCACACTAAAACAGGCTTGGCATAGTTATGTAGCAACAAGTCCAACGCATATTCTTGCTCAAAGAATTTATTGGCAGTTGCAACCTCATCATTAATGACAAGCTGACGTAATTTACGCACATCACCGCCTGCACAAAATGCTTTTGGTGTGGTCGAATCTAGCCAAATTGCTTTTACGCTATCATCGGTATGAAAGTCTTCAAATACTGCCAATAATGCAGAAACAATAGATTCATCTAAAGCATGCAAAGATTTTGGGCGATTCAAACGTACAATGCGCCAACCGTTATTTGCTTCTTCGACAATTAAATCCGGATGATATTCTTTAGAAATGGGAGAATGTGTCATGCGTCCAGCTGCCAGTCTATAGGCTCAATGCCATTTTGTTTAAGATAATTATTTGATTTTGAAAATACTTTACATCCAAAAAAACCACCGCGGTTTGCTGCCAATGGGGATGGATGCGCTGCCTTCAAAATCAGATGTTTATTTGGATCTATACGTTGTCCTTTACGTTGTGCATACGCGCCCCACAAAATAAACACAATATGCTCACGTTGTTGATTTAACACATCAATCACATGATCTGTAAAATCTTCCCAACCCTGCTTTTGGTGCGAGGTTGGTTGTCCTGCTTCTACCGTTAACACGCTGTTGAGCAGCAATACCCCTTGCTCTGCCCAATGGGTTAAATCACCGTGTCTTGGAATAGGCACACCTAAATCTGTATGTAACTCATGGAAAATATTACGCAAAGATGGTGGCAATGCAACCCCTCTTTGTACAGAAAAACTAAGTCCATGTGCCTGATTAGGTCCATGATAAGGGTCTTGCCCAATAATCACGACTTTCACCTGATTTAAAGGCGTGGTATTTAGAGCATTAAATATCAGTGAACTTGGTGGATAAATCACCTTATTCTGTTGTTTTTCCTGCAACAAAAAATCGCGTAGCGCATCCATTTGTGGACTCAATAAAAATTCAGCTAGATTGTATTTCCAACTCTGATCTAACTGAACTTTATTTAAGCTCGCATATTGCTGCTCAGTAAAAGACATACCGCTATCAATCCTTGTTGATGTCTAATGATGTGATTTAAAGTTTAACTTGTAACTCGACATTCGGGTTTTGGAATGTCATCCCCTGTTTTAATTTTTCATACATTTGTGGGTCTGACCATTCTGTCTGTACTTGCTCAGAGAAATGAATTTGATCCAGACTTAGCAATCCCATCTGCGCATTTTCAATATCTTCCAAAAAGCTTTGTGCATAGCCTGTATCAGTTTCATGTACAATCACAGAATAGACTTCTACATCACCTTCCCCATTTTGTGTGATGGTTGATGCCAAAACTTGTTGTGCCAAATAAAAGAAAATACGTGAAAACTGCTCTGCCGATGGCGATACTGGTAAAGAAACCCAACGTGCGCTGAACGTTTTGCAGGCTTGAATATATGCAGGATCGTCCTGCTCCCAAAAACAAATGGCATGATCAAAAGCATCAAATAATTCTTTGATTACACCTTTAAGCAAACCAAAGTCATACACCATTTGTCCATGATCGAGTTTTGAAGCTTTCAGTAACAATTCTACTTTATAGCTATGACCATGAATCGAGCGCTTACAGCGGTCTGAAGTGCAATTACGCACAATATGCGCATTTTCAAACTTAAATAACTTTCGAATTAACATGGGTCTTAACGTCATCAAAATATTTGGGGGATATTCTTTTTAAGTATAATGCAAAACGTGAACAATAAGCCAATTTTAGCCCACAGATTGCCAGACAAAAATCGTAATGATCAGTTTCAGCACAGACATGCAATGCATTTACATCTAAATAGCAGCACAAGGTTAATGATGATACTTAAAATGGCGTCAGACTTCGCCCACTAACATTGACAGATTTTTCACTACGCACCAAATCACTGCTAAATTGACGTTTGCGCTCGCCCAATACCACTTCAATTTTGGCTTTAAAATAATGGGATTGTACACCCAATAAACCTGTAAATTCATTGCGTATCGCGCTATCGACAGCTTGAAAGCCATCTAACTCCCACAAAGCATTTACATTGCTAAAGTGCTCTAAATTGGCATTACGACGATCAAGTAGATTTTGCACAGCAACCACATCCAATTTTTCATCAAAGCTCGCCAAAACTAAAGCAGGTGCTGTATTAATATTGATAGTGGTATCTCGTTTTGGCAAGGCACTCACATAAGGTGCAATTTGCTGATACTTCGCACCTTCAAAACCACGGACTTGTTTTAATTCTTCCGCACTATGAAACAAGCTATTGGGCGGTAAATAAGGAATTGGCAAACCTTGGTAATAACTCGACTCTGCACCCATAGCACCACTCGGTTCATCATCTGCATCTTGCCAATCAATCACAGCTTCACTTAATTGCGCAGGTAGCCCAACACGCTGCAATAATTTTTCAAAATATTTTTTTGCTTTTTCGTTTACTTGATCTTCGGTTGTCAGCAAACTATTTAAATTAAATTTCCCTGACTCATCTTGCAGCACGCCCGATACATAACCATCTTCGACTGGAAATGGCGGCATCGGTTTTGCCCAGTTCTCTTGTAAGTGATCAACTTGGCCTGCATTTTCAGCATCATCTTGCAGTAATTCTGCAAAAAATACTTCAGCACTTTTGGCATATAACAATGCCTGATTTTGACGCATCAAATAGGCGGTATTTTCACTGGTGTACATTTGCCGCTTGGCAATGGTCGCTGCCAAAATCGTAGCTAAGGCAACCAACATCAAAATCGTAATCAAGGCGATGCCTTGTTGTGATTTGATGATGCTACCTAAGCGCTGAGTCGATTTTGAATACATTGCCACTGTGCCTTTAATTGTCTTTCTTCTTTAAAAAATCAGTCTGCAATAAGCTAAATATCCATTCGTATTGCACGTCACGCACGGTTAAATTTATTTTTATTCCTTTCGGGAGTAGCCTTAATTGTTCAGTTTGCTGCGAATCGACACTGCTTTCAGGCCAACTGCTCAATTCATTTGGATTCAAAACCATAATCTCAAAGGCTTCGACTTCATCCAACATCACGCTCGACTCAGGCTGATCATTGCCCGTTTGATGCAAATTACGATATTTTAAACGATACAATTTTTTTTCATCGGCACGATATTGATATTCAACACGCTCATGGGGTGAAATACTCTGCTGCAAAGGATCGGTCACCCCTGTTTTACTGAAATTAAAACGTCCATTTTGTAAAACCAAAGCAGGTTGTTGCTGCCCTTTGACATTGGCCGTTAATGGAACAGCCTGCATCGTGTCACGTAATATTTGTTGATAGCTTTCTTGCAACTGTTCTAGATTGGCTTCATGCATCGCATTGCGATCTTTGACTTTGGCGAGATAATCAAATACTTTCCAACCCAAAGCAGACAGCACTGCAAAAATTGCAATAGCGACTAGCAACTCAACTAAAGTGAAGCCTTTCTTTGTACTCATGATTGCTGCTCACGGGCATTAAAAAACACCAAAGAAGTCACTCCTGCTTCAACTTGTCCTGTGTCTTGATTATATAAACTGATTTGAAGATCGACACGTTGCACATTCGGACTAATGGTTGGCTGTGTGGACTTGTCAATTTGCCATGTTTCGCCCTGTTGTGTCACTTGCTTTGACTCTGTTCCACTTAACCATTGCCGATTCATTTCCATCAATGCCACTTCATTCAAAGCCACAAATTGTGCTTTGGTTCTTAAAATTGCATTGGCGGTGGATTGGGTATATTGCATCGCCACTTTGGTCATTGCCATAGCTGCTGTTGCAAAAATTGCCAAAGCCACCATAACTTCAAGTAGTGTAAATCCTTTAGCTTTCATGGATTTTTCCTAAATGATCGACCTCTATTTCCGCACCTACAGGACGCTGTTCTAAATAGAACTGAATACGCACAGGTTTGGCTTCACCATTGCCCAGCCAAATCAGTGCGGGTGCATTACCTTGCAGCAACTCACTATTGTTAGCATTCGGATAGCTTTGTTCTAAAGATAAAATTTGGATAGAAACTTGTTCAGGCAACGTTCTGCTTTTAAATTCGCCATAGTTTTGCCATTTTTGATTATTTTGCAGGGTTAATTGTTGTTCTGAAGCATAAGGCTGATATTCCAGTACATCATATCGCGCAGGTGAAACATCGGTTGCTTGATGCAAATTGAGTGCAAAAATACGCGCTTGATCATTGGCTTCACGATTCAGTTTACGCAAATCCAATAAAAACACTTCCCGCGCCTGCATGGCTTTACGCTGATCAACACCACCGATATTCATTAAAACCAGCGATGCCATAATCGCCATAATGACTATCACCACCATCAATTCAATGAGCGTAAAACCGCGAACCGAAGATAGTGGTGTGTTCATAGCGTATTAATTCAATTGCTCGAAAGATTGTGCTTGTTTGGGCATCGCCAACGCTTGATCGATATAGGCCACACGTAAAGTATCCCGGGAACCTAAATAACGCTGATAGAAACTTGAGTTTAAAATGGCTGCCGCACCATGCGTAAGTGCCCAAATTGAAGCCAGATAATCACGCACTTCCATGTGACTATTAATAGATTCCAAATATTGTTCAGTCATACGGATAATGATGCGTAATCGGCTTTTACGAACCTGATATAGTTCACTAAACAACAAGCCAATGCCAACACCCGTTGTAGAAAGGCGTTCTTCAATTTGATGAAAAAGCACAGTACGTTCAGGATGATGTAAGTGATGCAGCATAAAAAATGCTAGATGTTCAGGAAACTGTTTTTCCGCATCTTTAATCATTTCTAGCAACATGCGCTCATTACGAATAATAAGCAACATATATAGTTCATCTTTACTTTGAAAGTGTTTATATAGAGTACCTTTGGCCAAATCCAGTTCTGCTGCCAAAGCATCAAGGGTCATTCCTGCTTCACCATTTTCCAAAAGCAACTGCTCTGCCACTTGGAAAATTAACGTTTCTCTTGCTCGAAACTGAGCCTGACGATCCATCTTCACCCGATAAACTCTCTTTTCACTATTCAATCAATGGAAATTTTTAATATCACCAGAACATTAAATTTTTGCATCATTCCACTATGCAAATTAATGTCCTTTGAGCAGGTTTTCAAAGTTTTGTGTTGTTATGAAAGCCATTTCCTCTAAGGACTTATCATATACATCACTTAGGGCTTTGGCTACATACGGAACGTATTTTGGCTCATTTGTCTTACCGCGATATGGCACAGGTGCCAAATATGGACTATCAGTTTCAATTAAGACACGGTCTAAAGGTACTTGCTTAGCCACATCACGTAAATCTTGTGCATTTTTAAAGGAAACAATGCCTGAAAACGACACATAATAACCGCAATCTAACACCGCTTTGGCGGTTGCCCAGTCTTCAGTAAAGCAATGTAATACACCATGTGTCGATTTTTCTGCACGGATAATATCTACCGTATCTTGCTTAGCAGCACGGGTATGTACCACCACAGGTTTTTTTACAGCTTGTGACGCATGAATATGCCGTGCAAAACAGGCTTTTTGCTCTGCGACAAAATCGGTACTGTGAAAATAATCTAGACCTGTTTCGCCCAAAGCCCAGACTTTGTCTGCTTGTGCCAAAGCAATCAGTTGCTCGGTAGTGGCGCGTGCCATATTTTCAGCATTTTCACAAGGATGCACACCCACGCTATAACCGACATCGGCATGACGTGCTGCAATTTTTGACAATGCAATATGATCGTCTAAATCGACAGAGATACCCATAATTTTAGACACCCCCGCTAGGCGTGCCTGAGCAATTGCTGCGTCTAAGTCACCATCATAAGGGCTTAAATCCAGCATCGTTAAATGACAATGTGTATCTACAAACACGATTTTTTCCTAAAAGCAAACAACCTACATAGTGTAACTGTTACGGTTGTCAGACTTAAGCCCCGCAAGGATTCTTTCGGCTTCAGATTTGTAATAAACGCCTTTTTCACCGCTCAGTTGAATGCCAAAGCCCTGCAATTTAATGCCATTTTGCTTTTGCGAAATCCAGATGACTTTTCCTGTAAGTGGAATTTTTTGTGATTGTTCAGGCAAAGTTGCAAGTACGAAGATTTCTTCACCCATTTTTACAGGTTGTTTTGAGGGTACAAATAAGCCACCACCCACAACGTATGGCATATAACTTAAATATAGCGTTTCGACATCAGGAATATTGGCCTGAATAATACCGCCCATACGTGGTTGCATCATGTTCCCCTTAAATATTCATTAACTTAATACATAGCTGATCAAGCACCAGATTACTTTGCACGTTTTGCTCAAGCATTGGCTTGGCTTGCTGTAATTCTGCATATAAACCAAACAGACTTTCCAAGTCATATTGTTCAGCCAAATGCTGCAAAGCGGTGCTTAAATCCAAATTTTTAATGCTTTGATTTAGCTTGACACAAATTAAATCACACAACAAGTATTCAAACATCTGACTAAAATCAGTAAAGCTCAGCGCCTTGTTCCACTTGGTTGCGATTGCCAGCGGCATATTTTTTTGCGTCACCAGTTTATACCAGTCTTTGAGAAAATCTGTACGCTGTTCTAGCCATTCCACCTGAGCCAACTGTAAAGCCTGCAACGGCATTTGATTAGATAAATTCATCAATAATTGCTGCTTTTCCGCATCTACATCAGGTAAATGTTGCTGCAAATATGCCGTAGCCTGTGCAGCATCAATCCGGTCTAAAGCAAAGTGCTGTAAACGACTGCGAATGGTTGCAGGCAATTTAAGATAATGATCTGCCAGCAAAATAATCACGATGCGATCACCTGGTTCTTCGAGGGTTTTCAACAACGCATTGGAAGATGCAATATTTAAGGCTTCAGCAGGTTCAATCACAATCACCCGCCAGCCATCTACCGTTTGCTGGACAAAAGGTAATAAATCACGGATCTTCTCGATCTTAATTTTCGCGTTTTGCTTTTTATTCTCTTCATCGGTGCTGATATAGACATAATTTGGATGTGTATCTGATTTTAACCACTGACAACTACTACATTCACCACAAGGCTGTGATTGCACATCACGCTGCTGGCACAAAATCCAAGCCACAAATTGCTGTGCGAAGGCTTCTTTACCACAACCCTGTTTGCCAAAAAATAACAAACCATGCCCCATTTTGGGAAATCGCCCTGTCAGGTTTTCCCAAACTTGTTGCTGCCATGGATATACTTGTCCAATTACATCACGTTGCATGGTAGGTATTTCACTTACTCAAAATGCGCAATATCCATTGCATTCAAACGGTCTAAGTCTGCTTGGGTATCTACACCCGGTGGTAAATTGGCTTCTGCAACTGCAATGGCAATACGATGTCCATTTTCCAATACACGCAATTGCTCTAGGCTTTCCAGCTTTTCCAATGTTCCCATTTCCCAAGTCACATATTCTTGTAGCAATTCCACACGGTACGCATACAAGCCTAAATGACGATAAGCATGTGCATGCAATTGTGGTGTCGCTGCTTTTGCACCATCGCGGTCATAAGGAATCGTGGCACGGCTAAAATACAAAGCCTGATTGTGTTTAGACATGACCACTTTAACAATGCTGTCGCGAGTAAATTCATCTAGTTGCTGAATCGGCTCACATAGCGTAGACATCGAGCATTCAGGTTGAGCTTCTAACAACTGCGCCACTTGTTGCACCAATTGCGCAGGCAAAAGTGGCTCATCGCCCTGCACATTGACGATAATATCGTTTTTATCCCAACCTTTAATGCGCGCCACTTCACTTAAACGATCTGTACCTGATGGATGGTCTGCCGAAGTCAGCACTACATCTACACCTTCGGCACGGCATAATTCTGCAATACGAGCATCATCGGTCGCCACACACAAGTCATCAAAACCTGCCACTTTTTTTGCCTGATCAACCACACGTAAAATCATGGCACGACCATGAATTTCCAGTAAAGGTTTGCCTGGCAGGCGTGAACTAGCATAACGTGCAGGGATAACAATGTGCTTCATAATTTTCCTTATCATGGTCTTTCAGGCAGGTTTAAACCCAATTGTTTCAATTGTTGATGTAAGGTGACATAGCAGGCCGATGACAATACTGCATCTACAGGTACAACCCAAATTTCACGCTGAAAATCTGGATATTGTTTTAACAGAGGCAATAACTTTACTGCATCTTTTTCTGTGGTAATAATCGGTTGCGAATCTTCAAACTGCAAATCGGTAATTTCATAGTCATGGTGGTCTGGAAACTCATGGCATTGAAATTGGGTCACACCCATCGACTCTAAAGTTTTATAAAACCGCTCAGGAAAGCCAATGCCCACGACAGCATAAAAATTTTGGGTCGGATCAAAAATTAATTCTTGTGCGGGATGCAATAAGTATGGCGCTGCAACGGCCAAATGCATATTTAATTCAGAACTCGGTTGCGCTGCATGTTCAATCACCGTGGCATGCTCTAATCGAGATTTTGGTTCACGCAAATAACCTTCGGGCAATATTTTCTCGTTACCCAAACCACGATTATTATCTAAAACAATCCATTCCAATTGACGGTTTAAAGCCAAATGCTGCAAACCATCATCACTAATAATTAAATCCAATTCATGCTGTGCAAGTAACAATTCAATACTTTTTTGACGATTTGGCCCCACAGCCATCGGTACGCCTGTAGATTGCACAATCAAAGTCGGTTCATCGCCCACTACGTCAACATTAGCGTCAATGCTGACATAGGCTGGAAATGGGCCTTTTCCGCCATAACCACGGCTAATCACGCCAACACGAACATCTAAACTTTGTAGATATTTGACCAAGTGAATCAGCAAAGGGGTTTTGCCGCTGCCACCCACAGTAATATTGCCAATCACCATCACAGGTACGGGCGCAGTATAAGCGGTTTTAATACCTGAGCGATATAAATTTTGATTGAGCAAACTCACACCACGGTACAATAAAGACAAGGGCCTAAGCACAACCAGCCATTTGGCTTGTTGCTGCCAAGCGTCCTGAATAAATTGTGCCAAAGACATGAATTAATGTTCCTCGAAGTTACGTTGATGCAACTGGAAGTACGCACCTTTTCGCGCTATGAGTTCCTGATGAGTACCTTGTTCTAAAATACGTCCCTGATCCATCACTACAATACGGTCAGCATTTTCGATGGTAGATAAACGGTGTGCAATGACAATGGTGGTACGGTCTTGCATAGCCGCATCAAATGCACGTTGAATAAAGTATTCAGATTCATTGTCTAAAGCACTGGTGGCTTCATCTAAAATTAAAATCGGTGCATTTTTCAAGATTGCACGTGCAATGGCAATACGCTGTCGCTGACCACCAGACAAATTCAAGCCTTGCGCACCTAATGCTGTGTCGTAGCCTTGCGGTAAAGCCATAATAAAGTCATGTGCATAAGCCGCTTTGGCTGCAGCAATCACTGCTTCATCACTCGCACCTTCAAGCTGACCATAGGCAATATTTTCACGCACCGTACGGTTAAACAATACCACTTGCTGATTGACCATAGCAATTTGTGAACGCAGGCTATTCAGCTCAATGTCACGAATATCCTGCTGATCAAACAAAATTTGCCCTGAAGATACTTCCTGAAAACGTACCAACAGATTGACCAATGAGGTTTTACCCGCACCTGAACGCCCAACTAAAGCCACAGTTTCACCTGCTTTGACATCCAGATTAAAATCATGAATGGCATGATGCCCATCGGAATACACCAAATTCACATTCTTAAATTGCAAATTACCTTTTAAGTCTGGTGTAAGCGTCCCGTGATTATCTTCTTCAGGCATATCGAGCAATTCAAAAACCGAATGCGCTGCTGCCAAACCGCGTTGTAATTTTTCATTAATATCGGTAAGGGCTTTAATTGGTTTGCTCAACATACCTGCGGCAGTAATGTAGGCTACAAACTCGCCTGCTGAAATATCACGTAGAATTTCTGGGCGTAAGGCAATCCAGATAATAATTGCCAAAGCAATGGACATAATGAACTGCACCACAGGGCTGTTCAATTGCTGCACTGCCACCATCTTTAAACCACGACGCAGGTTTTCTAAAGAGTTTTCTTTAAATCGGCTTTGTTCATAGGTCTGACCACCAAAACCTTTGACGACCAAATTACCATTCACCGTTTCTTGCACCACGTGGTTTACATCCCCCATGGTGTCTTGTACTTGAATAGATAAACGACGCATGCGTTTTGCAGCTTTACGAATCAGCAAGCCAATTAATGGGCCAAATACCAAAATACAGAGGGTCAAACGCCAGTTGGTATACAGCAAATAGCCGAGCAAGCCGAGTGTAATCAAACCCTGTTGTACCAATGTACGCAGCGATTCTGTAGATGCAGCGGTCAACTGCTCTACGTTATACATAATTTTGGCAGTAATGTGCCCACTGGTATTATCTAAGTAATACTGTGCAGGTAAACGCAGCAATTTAGCAAAGACTTCCTGACGGATATTGAATACCAAATTACGTGAAATCACTGCGGTATAGTAACCGCCAATAAAAGTTCCCAAACCACGGAAAAACATCAGTGCAATGACTAATAGCGGAAATAGTGTGGTGAAAGATTGGTCACGCTCCTGAATGGCATTAATAATTTTTTCCAAGAGTTTTGCCACAGATACTTCTGTGGCTGCATTAATGGCGAAACCGATAATCACCAAGATTGCCAAGCCCCAAAATGGGAGCAAATATCTCAGAAGACGGCGATAGACCTGTAAATCCTTCTTCACTAATAACCTCGAGTTGGGACTTTCGTACTGATATTGATGTTGACGAAACCAAGTTGTCCTGCGACATCCATCACTCGAATCACATCTTGATGAGTGGCTTTGGCATCTGCAGCAATGATAAACATTAAATCACGTCGATCTTGAGAAATTTGTTTAATTGCTGTGCTTAAATCTGCCACTTCCTTAGTCGAAAGTGCCTGACCATTGACAGAATAATGCCCTGAAGAATCTACCACGACTTCAATTTTATGTTCATAAGATTTTGGTGGTACGCCTTGCGCATCTGGCAAAGTTAAATTCATACGGCTAAATTGGTTAAATGTGGTCGAAAGCAACAAAAACACCAAGATGAACAGTAAACAGTCAATCATTGGAGTCAGGTTAATATGAATATCTTCAACTTGCGAGCGTTTGAATTTCATAAACTCACCTTAGCTTACTTTTTTCACATCTTGCACATCCGCATCAAGCTGATGAGGTTGACTCTGATGAAATAATCCTGCGTGAAACAAAGTCGCTTGCTGCTCTAACTCAGCAGTATATTCTTGCACCAAACGCTGAAAATAACGATAGGCAAATAAGGCTGGAATTGCAATTAACATACCTGCAGCAGTGGTAATTAAGGCTTTAGAAATCCCTGGAATCATTAAGGTTGGATTACTTGCACCCACATCAATCACTAAAAATGATTCAATAATCCCAAGCACTGTACCCAATAAACCCAATAATGGCGCAACTGCACTGAGCGTACCCAAGAAGTTGATATTTTTTTCTAAATAACCAATTTCTTGTGAAGCTGTCGCTTCCATTTGTGCACGCGCATAGTGTTCTGATTGTTGTTTGTTACGCGCACCCGCCTCAAAAATACGGCCTAATGTACTGTTTTTTAAGTTGGCACTTTGATTCAGTTGTTGCAACACAGTCGCTAAACTTTGCCCGCGGTTGAGCAACAACGCATTGGGCAAAATACCTGCTCTCTTTAAACGCATAAAACGCTCAATGGTAATTGCAACGGTAAATACCGAGCACAATACCAACGGCAGCATCAGCCAGCCACCTGCTTTTACCAATTCCCACATTCGCTTTTCCCCAATAAAATACGAATTAAAATTAATCGGACAGGCAAATATTTAAAATACCATCCAGCTCTTCCAGAGAGTGATAACTGATGGTCAATTTGCCCTTACCTTGCTTGTTATAATCAATTTTAACATCTGCACTAAAACGCTCAGAAAGACGTTGCGTGAGTTGTTGAATATCAGGCGCAATAGCCGTTTTCGGCTTTTCTTGTTTTGGCGCATTAAAGTCACGTACCAACTGTTCGGTTTGACGTACCGATAAATTCTTTTCAATTACATGCTGCGCGACTTTGAGCTGATCTTTAGCTTTCAAAGTTAAAATAGCACGTGCATGACCCATATCTAGCAAGCCTTGCTGCATCAACTCTTTAACAGGCTCAGCCAAAGTGAGTAAACGCAATAAATTACTGACCGTGGTACGTGCTTTACCTACTGTTTCGGCAATTTCTTGATGACTCAAGCCAAACTCATCGTGAAAGCGTTGCAGCGCCATTGCCTGATCAATCGGATTAAGATCTTGGCGCTGAATGTTTTCAATTAATGCCAAAGCAATCGCGACCTGATCGGTCAAATCACGCACAATTGCTGGAATTTCAGTTAAACCAGCCAACTGTGCAGCACGCCAGCGACGTTCACCTGCAATAATTTCATAAGGATGTAGTTCGTCATCAATAGGACGAATCACAATTGGCTGCATTACACCATGTTTTTCAATAGATGCCGCCAGTTCCTGCAAATCTTGTTCTTGAATAAAACGACGCGGTTGATATTCACCACGTTTTAATAAATTGACATCAATTTGTTTGAGCTGACCATGATCTAAAGATTGCACTTCAAGTTGTAATTTTTCTTTCTGGATTGACCCCAATAAGGCATCCAAACCACGACCTTTGGCTAATCCGCGTTTTTTTGTGGTCATGCTTTACTTCCTTTTTTCACTTTGCTTTTTTTCAACATTTCAGCTGCTAAATTCAGGTAGGCAACTGCACCCTTCGAGCTTTTTTCAAAATAAATGACGGGTAAACCGTGTGCAGGTGCTTCTGCCAAGCGTACATTACGCGGAATCACGGTATCGTATAATTTTTTACCAAAATAGTGCGATAATTCTTCAGACACGTCACGGGTTAAGGCATTGCGCGCATCATACATGGTGCGTAATACACCAATAATTTCTAAATCAGGATTGAGTGCTTGTTGAATACGGTCAATGGTTTGCGTCAGGTCAGCCAAACCTTCAAGTGCATAATATTCGCACTGCATTGGAATGATTACACTTTGCACTGCTGCTAAAGCGTTTACTGTAATTAAGCTTAAACTTGGTGCACAGTCGACAATAATATAATCAAAGTCTTTGGCAACTTCTTGCAAGGCATTGCGCAAAATAAACTCACGCCCCTCTTGCTCAGCAATCACCAATTCAACCCCAGCCAAATCACGATTGGCACCCAAAACTTTATAACCAACTTCTGCCTTGCTAATTGCAGTTTCAATCGGCACTTCGCCCAACAATACATCGGTCACTGAATACAGCAAATCATTTTTTTGAATGCCTGAACCCATGGTGGCATTGCCTTGTGAGTCCATATCGACCAATAAAATGCGCTTTTTCAAAACAGCCAAAGATGCTGCCAAATTTACTGCGGTTGTGGTTTTTCCGACACCACCTTTTTGGTTCGCAATCGCAATAATTTGTGCCATGATCACCCCAGTCCTTTGAAAATTAGATACGTTTTAATAAAAGTAAATGACGTTGTTCGTCTAAGCGCGGAACTTTAAGCTCGATAATTTCACAGCTGAATTCATCTTTCAATGCCTCTACTTCATCGGCAGGAATCAAACCTTTCATAGATGCAATAATACTTTGCTCATGCATAAATGGTTTTGACGCGGCTACAAAGTCAGTTAAAGATGCAAAAGCACGACTGGTAATTACATCAAACTGACCTAACTCGCGGATGCTGTCTTCATTTTCAACACGGGTCTGAACTGCCACGACGTTTTTCAGTTTTAAATCGGCAATAAACTGTTTTAAGAAACGAATCTTTTTACCATTCGAGTCCAATAACACGCAATCGCGCTCAGGCTGACACAAGGCAATAATCATGCCCGGCATACCACCGCCAGTACCAATATCCAGTAAACGACCTGCAGGCAAATCTTTGAGGATGCTCAGACTATCTAGCAAATGCTTCACTAGCATTTCTTTCGGGTCACGAATTGCAGTGAGGTTGTACGCTTTGTTCCATAGCACCAAAGCATCTTGGTATTTGAGTAATAAATTTAAAGCCTCATCACTGAGCTCTAAACCTAAAGCCTGACTACCTTGCTTGAGTTCCTGAAAAAACGAATGCATCACAATTCACATCTCGAAAAAGTTAATGGAAGTATACCGATTTATAGTTGCAGTCATAGGGGCGAATGCTTAGTGAATATGCACTTAAGCGTACACACCCTGCTGAATTTGTTGATCTAGCGTATTTAATCGTTCAGGAGTGCCAACATCCACCCAAACACCCTGCAATTTCTGTGCAGAAATTTTTTCTTGCTGCATGGCTTGTTTGAGCAATGGCGCAAGCGGACGTTTGCCCGATTCCAAACCGTTAAACATTTGCGGATGCATCACCGCCACGCCACTATAAGTCAGATTTTCACCTGAGCGTGCTTGCTCAAAAGTATAGGCTTTGTTTGCAGCCAAAGTGAAATCACCTTGCGGATGCTGCACAGGGTTTTCCACCAAAACCAAATGTGCCAAGTCGTCTTGAAGCTGCACATTTAATAGTGGCGCAAAATCCATGGTGGTCCAAACATCGCCATTCACCAATATAAAAGGTTCATTGCCCAATAATGGCAACGCATTGATGATGCCACCTGCAGTTTCTAAGCCTTCGCCTTCATGCGACCACAAAATTTTCACACCAAATTGCGAACCATCACCCAAAGCATCTGCAAGTTTTTCACCCAACCATGCCGTATTGATGACAATTTCCTGCACACCCATCTTTTGTAATTTTTCGATGTGCCACACAATTAAAGGCTTACCACCGACTTCCAATAATGGCTTAGGTGTATGCAACGTTAAAGGACGCATACGATTACCCATGCCTGCAGCAAGAATCATGGCTTTCATTTAGGCAACCACCTCATACTGACCATATTTGGCTGTAAATTTTGGCATTACTGTCGTGTGAATAAAGTGCATAAATGGTTGTAATTCTGGATAAGGTTTACTTTCTTCAAGTAAATACCACATTACGCGCGGTAAATCCTTGAGATAACCCGATTTACCATCACGCTCAAATAAACGCACAAAAATACCTAAAATTTTGATATGACGCTGAATCGCCATCATATCGGCATCTTTTTTAAATTGTTCAAAATCACGGTCTTGCTTAGATGCTGCCGGCAACAAGTCATAAAACATTTTAAACCAGCGATACACACGCTCAGCATTCCACTGTACATAAGCATCACGCGTAATTGAAATCAGGTCATAGGTGTCTGCACCAATCACTGCATCCTGAAAATCGATTACACCTAGCTCGGTATCATCATTAATTTTCATTAAGTTACGACTATGAAAATCGCGATGCACAATCACTTGTGGCTGAGCCAAAGCGGCATTGGCCAAAATTGCAAATGTACGTTTAATTAATGCACTTTCTTCAGCCGTTGGCTGAATCTGTAAGGCAGGCAATAACCAATCGGTGAGTAACTCCATTTCACTGATGAGTTTGTCATAGGAATATTCAGGGAAATGTGCCGTACCATCAATATCTTGTAATTGAATTAACTGCTTAAAACACTGCGCATAGTAGTCATCTACAGTCTGATCATTCAGCAAGGTAGATAATAAGACATCACCAAAATCTTCAAGCAACAAAAAGCCTTGTGTCAGGTCTTTGGCTACAATTTTTGGCACGCGCACGCCATGGGCAGCAAAAAATTCATCAATCGTCACAAAAGGACCACAATCTTCTTTTTCTGGTGGTGCATCCATGAGCATAAATGTTTTATTATTCAACTTGATTCGTGCGTAACGACGAAAACTTGCATCGCCTGCTAAAAAATGAGTTTCAAATTGATCTGAACCAAGTACAGATGTTATCCATGTTTGTATCAATTGTTCGCGTTGTGTATTCATTTGCAATAAATTCTAATACAGGCTGAGTTTTTAAAGTGCTAAGTGTAGCTACTTCTGCGCTTTTTCTCTATGATGCGACAATAATTAATTGCGATTAAGCATTCTTGGTTGATGAGATAAATGAAGCATCAGTTTAAATTTAATCCTTTAGCGACTGCGGTCTTAACTCTGTTATGTGGTCACTCTGTTTCCAGCTATGCGCAGACCACAGATCAGACTTCATCTGTCACAAATCTCAATAACCAGCAGCTTAAACACACCATTCAGGAAGCTTATCCTGGGCAGCAGTTCTTTGAGCAATATTATGTTGATAAAGCTGCACCTGAAGCACAACAACAATTTGGGCACACTCAAAGTTCTGCCTATTGTGAAGGTGCATGGCTAACGCCAATCAGCTCAAGCACCGTTGCCGTAGATGCTGCAGAAGCGACCTCTACCGTTACTGCCGATTATGGGCACTATGACCCAAATGGTGATTCAGTCTTAGAAGGCAACGTGGTGATTGACCAAGAAGGTCGTCAAATTCGTGCCGATAAAATTACCATTGATCAAACTCAGACCTTTGCCAAAGCCGAAGGTCGGGTACAAATGGCGCAAGCGGGTTTACTGGCGCAAAGTGATGAAATTAATTACAACCTAAAAACCCAGCAAGGTGACTTAAACAACAGTTTTTATATTGCCGAAGAACAACATGCACACGGCATGGCAGAAAAAATTGCACGCACCTCAACCAATACGATGGTGCTGAATAATGCCACTTACAGTACTTGCCCGCCTGAACAAGCCCCGACTTGGAAAATTCAAGCCAATGAAATTAAGCTGAATCAGGAAACGGGACGCGGTGAAACACGCGGCACCAAATTGTATGTGAAAAATGTACCAGTTTTAGCTGTACCCTACTTCAATTTCCCAATTGATGACCGCCGTACCACAGGTATTTTGACGCCTAGTTTTGGCTTTACCAATGATGGTGGTGTCGAGCTGTCTGTGCCTGTGTATTTAAACCTTGCACCGAATTTTGATGCAACCGTTAGCCCGCGTTATATTGCCGATCGTGGCGCGATGCTAGAAGGTGAATTCCGTTATTTAACTGAAAATTTTGGTTCAGGTAAAATTTGGGGCGGTTATTTAGCATCGGATGCCAAATATGATGACCAAGACCGTAAAGACTTACATTTTTTACACGGCTGGCAAATCAACGAACAATTTTCAACCAACTTAGAATATAACTATGCATCGGACAAAGACTACTTTGCCGATTTAAATAACAACCCGAACTCTAAAACCGACCTAAATTTACGTCGTGCTTGGGAGTTGAATTATCGTAACGGCATACCGGGTTTAAAAGCACAGCTCAAAGTTGAAGATTTCCAAACCCTGGATAAGACGATTCCATCTGTGGATCGCCCTTATGCACGCCTACCACAATTTTTATTGAACTATAAAACGGGCAATCCTCAAGGCTTCCAAGTCGAATTTAATAACGACACAGCTTACTTCAAAAAAGATCTAGCTGCGCAAGATGGGGAACCAAGTGGTACGCGTATTTATAATGACTTTGCAGTGCGTTACAACTACCGTAACCCGTGGTCATTTGTGATTCCAGAAGTATCGTTACGCAACATCAACACCTTCTATGATAAAGAAACTCTAAGTACAGACACGTATAAATCTTCAAGTAAAAGTGAGTCGGTTACTGTTCCGCAATTCACTTTAGACACAGGGATTACCTTTGAAAAAGATGGTCGCTTCTTGCAAGCCATTACCCCGCGCGCGTTCTATGCCTATGCACCGTACCGCAATCAAAACGACCACCCAAACTTTGACTCTGCAACAGCTTCGATTAATTATGACCAGTTGTTCAGTCCAAACCGTTTCTATGGTCATGACCGTTTAGAAGACAACAACTTTTTGTCTTTGGGTTTAAACTATAGCCTATTTGATGAAATTGGTTTGGAACGCCTTAGAGCAGGAATTGGTCAAAGTTTTTACTTTGAAGATCGTCGTGTCACGCTGGATAATACCGAAGACGAATTTAATACGGAAAACCGTACTGGGCCAATTGTTAGCCTAACCAGTCAGCTAAGCCAAAACCTTAGTGTAGGTGCCAATGCTGCATGGATGTCAAATGGCGACAATGCACAGCGCAGTGTCAATATGCTTTACACGGGTGATCAAGGCAACTTATATAGCTTTGGTTATATTAACCGCCGTGTTATTCCAAACCGTCAAGATCATTATGATCAAGTCGTGGCATCGTTTATTCAACCTATTCACAACAACTGGCGCATTTTAGGTCATGCTCAATATGACCTAGACAACAGCGTTGCGCGTGAATATTTGCTAGGTGTGAACTATGAGTCGTGCTGTTGGGGCATCTCAGTCTATGGTCGCTCTTACTATAACGACTTGGATGATGTGACGGATGCGGGCGTTAAACCCAAACGTGCCATTATGGCAGAGTTAAATTTAAAAGGTTTAGGCAGTTTCAATAATAAACTTGCATCTTTACTTGAAAACCGTATTTTAGGTTTTAATAAAATTAATCAATCTTGGACACAACGTTAATGAAAACAGAACAGTTAAAACGATTTTTAAAAGCATCTACCTTGGCACTTTGCATGACAGCAGCGCTGCCTGCATTTGCTGCGAATGATCAAATTGTGGCTGTAGTTGACAATAGTGTCATTTTAAAAAGTGATTTAGCGCAAAGCGTAGTTGAACTCAAACAACAACTTGAAATGCAAAAGCGCCCTGTTCCGCCACAACACATTTTAGAACAACAAGCTTTAGAACAACTGATTGTACGCCAAGCGCAATTAGAACAAGTCAAACGCTATAACATTAAAGCTGATGAAAAATCCCTGAATGAAGCTGTGTTAAAAGTTGCACAGCAAAATGGAAGCAATAGCTTAGAGGCTTTTCAGCAAAAGTTAGATAAATCATCTCCTGGCAGTTATGCGTTTTTACGTAATCGTATTGCCGAAGATTTAGCTATGAATCGTTTGCGTCAGCAAGTGGTGATGTCACGTATTCAAATTAGCGATCAAGACGTTGATAACTTTCTGAAAACCCCACAAGGTCAGGCTGCCTTAGGCAACCAAGTCCATATTTTGCATGTGCGTGTTTCTGGAGCAGAAAATGCCGCACAAGTTGCGCAACAAGTCAAAGCTGAATTGGCGCAGAACAATGACATTCAAGCCATTAGTAAAAAATATACAGGCAATGGTGTAACCGTTCAGTCTGCAGACATGGGTTTACGTAACTTGACCGATATTCCCGCGGAACTTGCTGCACGTATTACGCCATTAGATGTGGGGCAAACCAGTGAACTGATTGAAGTCCGTGATGGTATTCATGTCGTAAAATTACTGGAGCGCAAAAGTACTGAGCAACGTGCACTAGTTCCACAATATCAAACTCGACATATCTTGATTCAGCCAAGTGAAGTCGTAAGCCCTGAAAATGCGAAACACATGATTGACAGTATTCACAACCGTTTAAAAGCGGGTGAAGACTTTGCAACCTTAGCAGCGACGTTCTCTAATGACGCTGGCTCTGCACGTGATGGTGGTAGCTTGGGTTGGGTTAATCCTGGGGTGATGGTACCTGAATTTGAAAACCAAATGAAAAATACTGCAAAAGGTGAAATTAGCGCACCATTCCAAACCCAGTTTGGTTGGCATGTACTGCAAGTGACCGATACACGCCAGCAAGATATGACTCGTGAATACCAAGAACGTATGGCACGTCAAATACTAGGTGAACGCCAGTTTGATACTGAATTGGACAGTTGGTTACGTGAAACACGCAACAATGCTTTTGTAGAAATCAAAGACCCAAGCCTAGATCGTAAAAAGAACTCCTAAGCGCATATAGCTTTTAGAGCTTTAGATCACAATCAAAACCAGTGCCACCGCACTGGTTTTTTTATTTGCAAGGGTATCTGCTCAAACTTATGTCCTCATCCGTTCGACTTTCATCAAGAAAAGTTTTTATTTTCTATTAGTTCCAATGGTAGCTGCAATTCTCCACACTCTTCTTCTGGCTCAGATGGGATAGTAATTTTGACTTGATTATTTAACTGCCATACTCCTTTTACAGGTTCAAATAACTTGTATTTAAGCTGAAAAATACGCTCTTCATCTGGCATTAATTCAACTTTTTTAATAATGGAACACTGCATCTCAGGAAATAATTGATCTTTTGTTTCAGTATTATAAAAATCTAAAGGCACATTGCAATCAGGATATTCTAATATCACTTTATCCGAATAATTATTAAGAAAAGATAATTTAATCTCTATAGGAGTACCTTTATCTTTATCAACTTTTAGATCATACGAAGCATCTTTACGTAAATCTGTTTTTTGATATAAATCCAAAAATTGAATTTCACGAACGACTAGACCACACAAATCAGTTGCAGCCCCAGATAGTCTTAACGTATATTGATCCTGTTTAAAGACATCATCACTATTGCTGTCGTTAGCATTCCCAAGACCAGGTGGAGGTGGAAGCCCATTACCTGTACCTTCTAAACTAGCTCCCCCTACACTAAAATCCTGTCCGCAACCAATCATTGTTAAAAATAAAACATTAAAGCAAAATAGCTTAACCATTTTCTTCACGGTCATGTTGATAAACCCCCAATATAAAAGTTTTAGAAGCATCTAGCTTGCCTTCATCCTCTGTACATTTTTCAGAAGCTAGCTTGAGTAGTTGTAGTGAATATTCGTGCCACAATTTTAGACTTTGATCACGTAAAAACTGAACAGATGCTTCTGTTAAGCCATCCGCACACACAGCTTGTTCTAAAAAGTTTGTCTGATTATTTTCAAATAAATTATGTAAACCTGCAGCCAGATGGGATTGTAAATTTTTAATCAAAATTTTACGAGCTTCTTGTAAAGAAGGATCAGGAATAAACTGTCCTTTTTGCAAGAAAATATTACCCTCTTTTTCAAGTACTATGCCTAATCGGATCAACTCATTTAACACAGACCTAGGATGGCGTTCAGTAGATACTTTTTTTACCAGAATTTCGAAATTATTTTCTTCATCACTACTGAATGGTAAACATTCTCCCCAGCCTTCTGCTAACCACAAACCTATAACCCGAGAAGGAACACTAATTGGTTCAGAGATATTTGCTTCAGTCAAAGGCTTACCCGCCAGCTTTGTCTCTTTATATGCACTGACATCCTTACGGTGTAGACCAGATAATAAACTAATAGCAGAAATAGTAGGCTTTTGATCAATCCTTTCTAATTCTTGAAGAGCCTGTTGATAAAAAATTGGTTTTAAAGCAGCTGAAAATTCTGTATATCCAACACCAGAACGAATTAACCATTGGCTAAGATAATCCATGAGTGCAAGCACTTGCTTTAAATTAAACTCAGCATCATTAGTAGGAAGTTTAGTCATTACACCAACAGCAATAGAATTACAATTGAAATTTTCTCACTATTTTTAGTCTCTTACAAATTATATCAGATGAATTTTCATATCTTGTGAAATAAAAATACTCACAACCTGGCTCTCACTATATCACTTTTTAATTTTTTACTATTTAACGTTCATCTATTTACAACTGTTAATTAAATATTCTATCATAAAAATGCGAATTTTTCGCATTCCCAAACAAAGTATTCAATTTAAATAATCATCGTTAAGGAGTAAGTATGATGAAAATTTCACCCCTGATTCTTCTGTTTACCATTTATGCTAGTTCAACGTCTTCTTATGCTGGCTTTGCAGACAGTTTAAGAGATCTAAGAGGAACCTTAAGTCAAATTAACGAAACGACCAAAGAAGTAGCAGGTACAGCCAAAGAAATGACTAAGTTTCGTGGTAATGATGAAACATCTAAAGATATTGAACGTACTATAGGACAAAAATTAACCCCAAAACTAAACAACTTACCGCTTTATGAAACGTCTAATAAATCAAGCAAAGTAAAAACTAAGCTTTCTAAAAATTCTGACATTATTTATGCAGGTAATGTCAGCTCAAATGGATTAATCGAAGTAACAACAGAATATGGAAATGGATGGGTAGAGTCTCATTTAATTCATTAATTCTTAAAATGGGGGCGATAGTGATAACATAGCTATCAGAATTTTGATGGCTATCTCTGTGAAAAATATTTCTAGTGAGTAGCTTATTATGAACAAGATAATTAAAAGTGGCTTTGTGACTGTAATAATTACTGCTTTGGTTGGTTGTAACAGTGACAGCTCAGATAATTCCAATACACCAACACCAACACCAACACCAACACCAACACCAACACCAACACCAACACCAACACCAACACCAACACCAACAACAGTAGCGGATAAATTGGCTGGAGAGTGGATTCAAGGCTCATCTAACTTAGGTATTTCTGATTGTAATTTAGCTCAGATTGAAATTACTAAAACTGGGAATAATTCAGTAGAAGCCAGTAATGAAGGTGTTCAATATTCTCTATATAATCCTTCATTAAAAATGTGTGGAGGTGAATTGGTTAGCAAGCGTTATCAATTACTTGGAGATCTAATACTAAAAGATATTAAAACTGGTATTAAATATGATAATTTCTTTTACTATCCTGTTAAATATCAAAAATATAGCACAACTTCAGAAGAAAATAGAGTCTTAACTTTTTTAAATGATGACTCATTTTGTATTATTAATTCAACTAGTAATAATCCTGCTTACATTAAGTTAGAAAGGAATTCTATATCTAACCCCTACAAGGATAATCGCTGTTATGTAAAAAGTAATGTCGGATTATTTACTGCAGAAAAACCTAAGACCCTTATTACAACAGCAAATTTTTTAAATGTAGATGCGGTTAATTCAACCAGTAGTACTGCATTCCTATCTCAGCTTAATGAAATGGGGAAAAATGGATATAAAATTGTCGCATACAATAATAAGGTGTATGGAAATCAAACTGTAAATAGCTATATGAAGTTAGCTAATCAGAATACTCGCTACTCTGCTATTGTGTCTGATCGAACTGCAAGCTCTATTAGCAATATCTATTTTTCATGGTTAAGTAATCTTAATGAGAATGGAAAATCTGGATACCAATTTCTTCATTCTGTAAGGCCTTCTACTGACTTAAATTTTAAAGACTATTTTTTAAAAAATGAAAATGATAATGCATCATACACTTATGATAGTGGTTATCTTTCCCCACTTGTTGACACTAATCAATTAATAAATGTACTTAATAAATTAGGTCAAGAAGGTTGTCGCATTATTCAATTTAAACAATACTTTACAGGAAATCATGTAGAAATTTTAGATAATAAAGAAAATCAACCTAAGATAGTAACTTGTATAAATAGTAGTAAACATAATGGTACCTACACATATCGATACAAAGATTATCCAACAGAGAGTACAAGACTTGAACGTGCTTTAGCATTGCAAAGTATGATAAATGCTCAGGCTAAGGATGGGTATCGTTTAGTTAGTCGCTCTTTAGATATATCTGCCACTAAAAAAAATGGCTTATTATTTATGAAAGATAGTGAAGAGCTAGATGTAGGAGAATTTAAAGTATTTTCAGAAGAGATTTTCTCAAATACTCCTATCCTTAAATATTTGAATAAACGCTTTAATCAGCAAGGTCAAATAGGCTGGTTGTATACAAATGCAGAATTTGTATACGCAAATAATCCAAAATCTATTCAGGCAGATCTCAATGATTTTCAAATAATTGAATAATTTTAGATGGGCACGATTGCATAAAGAGACTATAAGCAGTAAGCATCCAGTGAACCCCCACTTTCGCTAAAATGCAATGCCCCAATAGTGTCCACTTAAATTTTAGTGGGCACTTATTTATGGGAGGATTACCCTGCCAAATCAGTGGCAACCCGACCAAAATCAAAAAATAGGTATGAGGTTCAGCACACGCTTACACTTAAGCTTATAAATCAGAGTATGTAAATTGACCAGAAAAAGAGTAAGACATAAAAAAAGCCTCTCAAAATGAGAGGCTTTTTTTCAGAATATCAATTAACGATTGTTGTCGTCTTCTTGAGATTCTTCAAATTTAGAATCGTTGTCAAAACCGCTTGCAGACTGACCACCGAAGCCACCTTGACCGCCAAAGCCGCCACCTTGACCACCGA
>NZ_SJNS01000011.1:0-104097 GCF_004331005.1 Acinetobacter sp. ANC 5045
TCTTGCTTGAGAAATTGCCAATAGATGGGTTCAAATTTTTTGAAAAAATCATCAACAATACAAAAAATTTCTGTAAAATCGTACATGGTAGTTAGAGCCTTTGGGTTGTGTCGTAACTTTCTAAATGGCTCTAACTACCTTTTTTTCAAGGGCTTTTCTTATCCGTAATTCGGGTTAAATAGAATAAATGGAAACGGTGCGAAAGAACACGCTAAAAAATTGATTTTAAGTCTAAATACCTCATCTCAGTATTTAGATATCTTTAGGGTATCTTTATTTTTAAACTATAATATCAAATACTTACAAAGAATAAATCTAAGTAATCTAACATTAAAGTTATTTTTATCAAGCACCTAATTAGACTTAAGTTAAATCTGTTGATTTCATTGAATTGACCTAAATGAAGGATCTGGACAGCTATTTAAACTGTCCATAAAGCCCAAAAGTATTACTCACTTTATAGTCTACAATTCTATGCCCATGCGCATAATGATGCTGTTGATAGACCTGATCAATTTTATTTAATTGCGCTGCGGTTGCTTCTGCACCTGCCAGCATAGTCGCTTCGCGCCCTTTCACATCAAAAATATGGGCTTTTTCACGTAAATCGGGTTGAATGACCACATCTGCCAGTTTCAATTCTTCATTGGCCAAATGCTTTTGCATAATATTAATATTTTGGTTAAACAATCCCCACACATTACTGGTTTCAGTATGAATAGGCTGCGCCAAAATATTCACGGCAATCACAATATCTGCCCCTAAATCGCGTGCAACCTTGACAGGTACAGGGCTCACTAAACCACCATCGACATATTCATGTTCTGCAATTTTAGTAGGTACAAACATACTTGGGATAGACACTGACGCACGCACTGCCTGCCCCGTATTGCCATAATTAAATACGACTTTTTTGCCTTCTTTTAATTCAGTCGCCACCACGTACATCGGGATTTTAAATTGCTCCAAACGGAGTTGATCGACTTGTGCATTGACATAATTTTCAACTTTTTTACCATCAAAAAAGCCTTTTAAATCTAAAGTCACATCCCGCACATCATTGGCTTTCATATTCATGGCAATTTCACGTAATTGCTGTGCATTTTTACCACTGGCATAAATTGAACCGACAATGCTGCCTGCGCTGCTGCCCACAATAAAATCAGGATGAATACCGTACTGCTCAAGTACTTCAATCACCCCAATATGTGCATAACCACGTGCGCCACCACTGCCCAAAACCAAGGCGACAACTGGACGTTTTTTTTGTTGTTTTAACTGACGAAAATCAATTTGATTCAGGCGTGACTCTGCTTCAACCACGGGCTGCGACTCAAGTAAAGTTTGAGTCGAAAATTGCTGCTGTGATGGCACTGCCTGACATCCCACCATCAATAATGCTGTAAGAGATACATACCCAATTTTCATAATGACCTTCTTGAATCCATAGGTTTCAGTCGATATTTCACCGCCAATCGTGACAAGGTTGATCAGCTAACTTGATACAGCAACCATCTTAACCATGCCACTGATGCTATTTGTTTCGCCTTACATGACCGCCCATAGTCTATCTATTATTTTAACCGATCCTTGTAGTAATTCGTTAAACTGTCACGTCTAGCCACTACAGTGGCGCACAAGTCGAATCTGTCTAAAATTATATGCCAACACCTTCTTATTCCTTATTATTCTGGATTTTTCTGCAATTAGGCTGTCTGTCTTTTGGCGGGCCTGCAGCGCATTTGGTATTTTTCCATCAGCGTTTTGTGCATCAACTCAAATGGCTAGATGAATCCCAGTATTCACAAATTGTCGCACTTGCACAACTCTTACCTGGCCCAACTAGTAGTCAGGTGGGGTTAGCGATTGGTTATTTGCAAAAAGGCTATTGGGGTGCAGTCCTAGCTTGGTTGGGTTTTACCCTACCTTCAGCGTTGTTTATGGTTTTGGTTGCAGTTTTGGGACATCAATATTTTGATGTACTGTCGTCAAATAGCTTTCACAGTATTCAACTGATCGTATTGGCCGTGGTGGCTTGGGCATTTTGGCAAATGCTGCGTAGTTTTTGTAAAACGGTTTGGCAATATGCCTTAATGTTTGCTTCTGCCCTATTTATTTATCTGGTGCCATTGAGCTTCAATCAAGTTTTGGTGATTCTGATTGCCGCTTGTTTTGGCATTTGGATGGCGAAACGCGCAGCACCGACTGCTGCACCAGCATCCACCAATACAACGGCGACAGATACTCATTTTACTGCGGCACATTTACTCAAACATCGTCGTTATGCTGTATTTTGGGCAGTACTTTTTGTTGCACCCTTTATTGTGCTGTCAGGTCTAAACTGGCTGCAACCTCAATTACTCTATGCAGCCAATTTAAGTTTCTATCAAGCCGCATCTTTGGTCTTTGGCGGAGGGCATGTCATTTTGCCTTTATTGCATCAAGATTTTGTTAGCACAGGCTTAGTCAGTGCAGAACAGTTCGATTTGGGTTATGCCATAGCGCAATTGGTGCCTGGTCCACTGTTCAGCTTTGCAACATATTTGGGCAGTTTGATTCCAATGACAGAATCAATGCTGCTGAATGCGACTTTAGCCACGTTGGCGATTTTTCTGCCATCTTTCTTTTTAGTATTTTCGACTTTGCCTTATTGGTCTTGGTTGATGCAGCAAGCCTATATTCGTCATGCGGTTACAGGGATTAATGCAGCGGTAGTCGGTTTGCTGCTGTATATGGTGCTCGCAATGGCACAGCGTCATATTTTGAGTATTGCTGATCTGCTGTTTATTGTTTTGGTGATTGGATTATTAAAATCCAAACTACCTGTTTGGCTCAGTTTAATTGGTAGTTTTCTGGTCTATACAGCATTTTTGCATTTCATGGCTTAAATTAAAAATGCTACAGATCAAATAAAAATGCCAGTTCAATTGAACTGGCATTTTTTGTGGATGACTGAATCAAGCCTGAATGCTTTGGAGCTTAGCCACCAAAGAATTTTAGAATAGATTGAATCACCGCAACGTTAATTAAATCGACAAAGAATGCACCACACAGCGGCACAATCAAGAACGCTTTATAAGATGGACCATACATATTGGTAATGGCCTGCATATTGGCGACTGCTGTTGGCGTTGCCCCCATCCCAAAACCACAGTGTCCTGCTGCCAACACGGCTGCATCGTAGTTTTTCCCCATAAGACGGAAGGTCACAAAAGCTGCATATAACGCCATTGTGAGTGCTTGCGCACCTAAAATCACCATCAACGGACCTGCCAAATCGGCCAATTGCCATAGTTTGAGTGACAACAACGCCATCGCCAAATATAACGATAAAGATGCATTCCCAAACACATCAATCGCACGGTCAAAAATATTAACTTTAAAAATACTTTCTAAGACATTACGCAGAACCACACCGCCCGCCAATGCCCAAACGAAAGTTGGTAATTCAAACATCGTGCCTTTGGCAGCGCCTGTCATAAATTCGGCAAATGCCAAACATCCAGCAAATAAACCCAAAGTAGTAATTGCATTATCTGCTGTAATTAAACGAACCTGATGCGGATATTCAAATGGAATAAACTCATTGGAATCTTGATCCGCAGGCGTATTATCGCGTTTTTCAATTTGTTCGTCGGTACGTGGTACAGCCAATTGATGACGGTTGATTAAAGTTTTAGCCAGTGGACCACCAATTAAACCACCAATAATTAAACCAAAGGTCGCACTTGCCATGCCCAGTGCCAAAGCACCTTGAATACCATATTGGGTTTCTAAAATTTCACCCCACGCACCTGCTGTACCATGACCGCCAGTTAAAGTAATCGATCCTGCAATTAAACCAATTAGTGGATCAATACCTAACAATGTTGCAAGACTAATGCCGACAATGTTTTGCAACACAATAAATGTGGAAATTGCAATCAAGAAAATAATTAAACCGATTCCGCCCTGACGCAATTTTGTGAAGTTCGCGCTTAAACCAATCGAGGCGAAGAAAATAAGCATAAAGCTGGTTTGCAATGCGCTACTGGTGGTAATGCTATAACCCCAAAATTGATTCACCAACAATGAAACAATAGCGGCAACCAAACCACCTGCAACAGGTTCAGGAATATTATAGCGTTTTAAAAAATCAATTTTATTGACTAAAAGTCGCCCTAAGAGCAGGACGATGACCGCAGCAATCAGCGTATAAAACGCGTTAAAAGTAAATTCCATGGCAATATCCATATAGTGATTGCAGATTATTTTTTAATATGATGAAGAGCTGTCTATGCAAACCAAAGCATTTGCATCACTATGACTCTAAATCAACTAAAAAATGCCGCAATACAAAGTATGTAAACAGTATCGTATTTGACCGAAGTTTAAGAGGTATGCATTTCGCTCAGCCAACCCATCCTTTGGTTTCACTCAAGCGTTATCATCTGCGTTTGCCTAGAACAGAAGAAAAGACAGACAAAAGACAGCATTTTCACTTTCGGGGTGACTTCGAGTGCAAACAACTGAATCGGCTTAACACTGAGAGGTAATCTCATATAAGCTCCAAAATATCTGAGGTGGATAAATACCTTCCGATAAAGATATTCAACCACTTGACAAAAAACAGCAAGATTAAAGGTCGATCATTATGCATTTTTTTTGATAAAAAGCTGCTATTTTCTGCGTTTTTTCTATAATTTTTAATGATTGTTTTAAGCTATAAGTGAAAGTTACAGCATTCTTTGAAAATGGATAAAATTTAAGTTACTGAATTAGTGGTATAAACTTCATACATAAAAAAACAGAGCTTAAAATTAAGCTCTGTTTTGGATTTTGCTCAAAAGTAGCGACTTAGAAGCTATAACGCGCCATAAAGCCTACACGGTCATCACTGAATTTTTCACCAGCAAATGTTTCACGTTCACCATTAATATACTCAATACCTAAATCGACTGGTTTTACAGGTGAATAGATAAAGTTAATCCACGCTTGTTGTACTTTCTCGTTAGCATCATCATTTATACGCGCATAGTCTGTACCATCATCCGCAAATAAAGCACCGTAGGCTAAAGTTGAACGTAGTTGTGGTGAGAACTTATAGGTTGCACCCACTTGTACACCAATCGTTTCATTTTGCTCAATGCTATTACCATCAACTACAAATGCTGAGTTATTACCATATAAGTAGTTACTGTTGCCCTTAACATAAGAGACATCAGCAGATACTTTTAAAGGTTCTGCAACTTGATAATTCGTACCTACAGCAGCACCCCAACCAGTTTTATCATCATTTGCTGCTTCTGATTTGTAATGTTCAACCAATGCACGTGCAGAAGCTAAACCTTTACCATCAGCAAAACCTTGAGTCACTTTAGCTGTTAACACCGGGGCACGATAAGTTACATCACTATCTGTAGCTGAACTATTACCTTCTTCGGCAGAAACAAATAATTGTGTTGCAGGGGCTAATTTATAGTTGTAACGAACTTGCGGTACACGTGCTGTACCACCACCAATATTTGTATTAAAGTCGATCATTTCTGGTGCATGATTAGACAAGAAGTTCGATGTAGTTTGACCGAATAACCAATTATTTAAAGTTAAATAAGCATGGCGAATACGTAAATTCTCTGCGGCACTCGCAAAGTCAACCTCAACTTTACCACCTACTTTGTTGTCACCAACAGGTGTATTAAAGTCTAAACCTAAACGAGTTACTTTGGCAGTAGCACGTAATTTGTCACTTGCTTCTTCTTTACTCGTACTTGCCGAGTTAAAGTCATTATCAGCACCTTTAATAATATAGTTTGCATCACCACGTACAAAACCATAAATAGAAACATCTGCGCCTGATTTAGACTTTAAGCTGCTTAATGCACTTGCAGGTGCAGCAGGCTTCGCCTGTTGTACTTGGGCAATTTGAGTTTGCTGCTGTTGTTGTACTTGCTGTTGTTGCTGAATTAATGATTTTAATGCTTCAACTTCTTGACGAAGTTCTTGAATTTGTTGTTGCTCAGTTTTTGCTGCGTGTGCAGTACCTACCATTAAAGTTGTAACAGCAATAGCTAAACCTTTGATCATAAATTGACCGTTGAGTAATTGACTCATTTATCTCTCCAAAATAAAACAACGCTGCATCCGTGCATGATGATTTTGTTCGTCATCTATCGATTTCACATCGAATTATAAAAATGGCTTAAAAATCAAAACACTTTTGCCAAATAGTCCAAGACACTCAAATATTTCAAATTGTGTCATTTATTACAGACTTCAATCTATCAAGTTATGACGTTTATTAAAATCAGTTTTCCCGAATAAGAAATCACAATTAATCATAATTACAGATTTAAACAATTAAACCATATAAAATTCAACACCTTAAATAGGTTGATTATTCAAGTATTTACACCACCATTAGACTATTGTATATATTTCAGTTCTGTTAAAAAGCCCGATTTTTTCGAAAAAAATCACCATTTGAAAAAGTATTGACCCCAACTCAATCTGATTGAGGTTGCAAAATATGAAAAACGGCAAACATCCCAAACCCAATAAATAGCAGCATTAATACAGCCATATTCAGCAAAGCACTGCCTGTTAAAAAGTTGAGTAACACTCCACCAATCAAGCCACAAAAGAATTGCACACTGCCCATGACCGCACTGGCTGTTCCTGCACGTGCGCCTTGTTTTGCCATAGCTAGTGCCATGGCATTCGGGCCTGTAAAACCAATCCCAGACACGGCAAGAAATAAACCGACCATCACCAATGCCAAAGGTGCATACCCCAAACTACCTGCAAGCAGTAGAATGACCGCACCACTCAGTTGAATCATGCTGCCCAATTTTAAGCGTTGTAACACACCCAATTTGCCACTGATTTTTTTATTCAGGGTCGAAAACAGCATAATACCAATCGCATTGGCACCAAACACATAAGCAAAAGCTGTTTCACTCAAGCCATATTGATCCATCATGACTGCACTTGAACCGCTGATATAGCAAAACAATGCCCCACCAGTCAGACAGCCTGCCAACATTGGAAAACGAAAATCACGATCTTTTAAAATGGCAAAATATAAGGTCAGTACTTGCTGAAAGTTCAAATTTAAACGACGTTCTTTCGCCAAAGTTTCTTTAAAAAAGAAGTGCACACATAAACAGCAAATAATTCCAACGCAGGTCAGCACTACAAAAATAGCTTGCCAATTCATCCATCTAAGTACCCATGCACCCAGCGTAGGTGCAATAATGGGCGCAATGGTCATCACAATCATCATGCTCGAAAAAGCTTGAGCGGATGTTTGCAAATCCAAGCGATCACGAATGGCTGCACGTGCAATTACCACACCTACACAACCACCCAAAGCCTGCAAAATACGTGCAGCAATCAGTCCCCATTCATTTTGTGCAAACACACACAACATACTGGCGAGTGAAAATAGTGCCAAGCCAAAATATAAAGGCGGCTTACGTCCAATCCGATCACTCAGCGGCCCGTAAATCAGTTGACCCAATGCCAAACCTAAAAAGTAGGCAGGCAAACTGTTTGCGACCATTTGGGTCGATACGCCAAACTCGCTTGCCATAACGGGCAAGGCAGGCAAATACATATCAATCGATAAAGGCCCAAGCGAAGTCAATAACGCCAACAATAAAATCCACGCAGTCGAATATTGCCGCATGTTGGGTTGTTGCCTAGATGGTGGCGTACTGCTTGAACTTGGCAGCGTTTTCGATATGCTCATATTTTATGATGAAATGACAGATGTACAGACAAGCTTACACGCTCCATAGTATGATTTGTTGTGATCAAAGATGAATTTTCACATATTAGGTACTCTAAACATCTCATCTACAGTTACAATGTACGCAAACCTTCATCTTGCAGCATAAATCTCTGTTTAGACAGAAAAGTTTACTTAAAGGAATGATGTTGAAACCTTGGCTGATAAAGCTCAAACAAGCGACCTATAACACCACATTTATGTATAACATCCGCATGCTCATTGCATTTGCGGGAACTGCTTTTGTTCCCTATTTTATGGGGATGCAGCTTGCCACTATTCCTTTAACTTTAGGTGTGCTTGCCGCAGGTTTGAGTGATATTGATGACCGTTTTTCGGTGCGTATTGTCAATCAGCTCTATACCTATATTGGTTTCTTTGTTACCGCCACATCAATTCAGTTTTTATTTCCGCATCCTATTTTATTTGCTACAGGCTTAATCCTGTCGTGTATTGTCTTAATTTTGCTCGGTTCGCTCGGACGACGTTATGCCACCATTTCTTATGGCTGTTTGGTGGTGTCAGTCTATTCCATGCTTGGCGTCAACCTATTTGATGACTGGTACATGCAGCCGCTGCTTTTGGTTTCGGGCGCAATTTGGTACGGCTTAATTTCGACCATCAGCTTTTTACTGTTCCCTGTTCGTGCCTTACAAGACAAACTTTCACTCAGTTATTCTTCTTTGGGTGATTTTTTATTTGCCAAATCAAATCTATTTGATGTGGATATGACTGCACCGAGTTATCAACAAAGTATCATTGATTTATCACTTGAAAATGGCAAATTAATTGCGATTTTTAACGACTTAAAAACCGCTTTACTGACCCGTTTAAAAGGTGACCGCGGGCAAAAAGATACCCGACGTAGCTTACAGTATTACTTTGTCGCACAAGACATTCACGAACGTGCCGACTCTGCACATATTGATTATCAAAAACTGGCGAAAATATTTCAGCACAGCGATATTTTATTTCGCTTCCAACGCATTTTGTCGATTCAGGGCAAAGCCTGTAAAGATTTAAGCGAAAGCATTTTGCACCGTAAACCTTATGTGCATAACAAGCGTTTTAAACATGCTTTTGAAAATCTTAAACAGTCTTTAGAAAAACTGCGCAGTGAACAGCAATATGACCAAGTCTGGATTAATGCATTGTTTGCCCTATACCAAAACCTGAAATCTATTGATGCTCAATTGCGTAACCTTGAAACCGAACGCAATATTAAACTGGATAAATCAAAACATATTGAACAACAACTGAAAGATGACGACTTAAAAAGTTGGGATGATATTGTCATTCGGATCAAGCAGCATTTAACCCCAGAATCGGTCTTGTTCCGCCACGCCATTCGTTTGTCGATTGTACTATTGATTGGCTATATTTTTGTGCAAGTCACCAATATTCAATATGGCTACTGGATTTTACTGACCGCCCTGTTTGTGATGCAGCCCAACTTTAACACCACCAAACGACGTTTACGTTTGCGTATTATTGGGACGTTGGCAGGGATTGTAGTCGGCTACACCATTTTATATTTTGTACCATCTGTAGAAGGGCAATTACTGGTTTTAGTGATTAGTGGCATGTTGTTCTTTGAATTGCGCAGTAAACAATATGCACAAGCCACTGCCTTTATGACCATTTTGGCGCTGATGAATTTTAACCTAGAAGGTTTGGGCTATGCCGCAGCTGTGCCACGTATGGTCGATACCTTAATTGGTTGTGCGCTAGCATGGTTTGGCGTGAGTTTTATCTTCCCCGATTGGAAATTCCGCCGTCTATCACGCACGATTCGCCGCTCACTCACCGCGCAATGTGGCTATTTGGCAGAAGTGATTGAACAATATAAAAATGGACGCAACAACGGTTTGAATTATCGTGTGGTGCGCCGTGCTGCTCATAATACCGATGCAGAAGTTGCTTCACTGATTTCAACACTCGCCACCGAACCTGATTTTGACCCCAATCAAAAAGCTCAAGCCTTTGAGTTCTTGTGTCTAAATCACACCTTTATTAGCTATATTGCTGCACTTGGTGCGCATCGTGACAAAATTGACGATCAGGAAGTCTTGCAACTGCTCGATCAAGCAATGGACGATATTCAAGGTGCTTTACTGAAAGATGAAACGCCAGATTTAAGTGCACACAACATGTTGCAAACCATTCGTCAGCGTTTAAGCCAAAACAAAGAAGAAGATCAAAAATCATTAATTATTTTGCAGCAATTATCTTTGATGATGAGTATCTTGCAGCAATTAAGTCGCTTAAAACAAAGTTTAAGCCACGAACATGATCAGGACGCAACTGAACTGGCGTCTTTATAAACAATCCTGCAAACGGTCAGTGCCTACTTATTCGCCCTAAGCTGCACAAGTATTCACCGACCTTAGCATGATTTTGCGACAATATACTCACTGCATGACAGCAATTAATGCTAAACTTTTTATAGTTTTAAATTTGTTAGTTTCACTATGACCGCGAAAAGTTTATACGCCTATACCCTACAGCCTGTGATCTACGAAGTTTCTGAAGAAGAACAACGTCACGCACAACTGGTAATTTGGCGCAGTACCAATAAAATTAGCATGAAAGCATGGATTATTATGGGTGTGATTGTTGCCCTTTCCATTTTAGGCATTCTGCTATTAAAAAATTATTCGACAATTTTCTGCTGGGTTGCCATTGTCTGTGTGGTGCTCTACCTGCTCGTGCGTAAATACGGCTTGGAATGGTACGTTAAGCGAAAAATGAATGAATTTCCTGTTCAAGAAATTAAAGGGATTCGTTTAGGCGTACAGCCGCACGGTATCGTGATGCGTCAGCAAATGGGCGCTCAAGAAGGCGTGGGTGCAATTGGCTGGAAAGATGTGTATGAATGGTACAATACCCCTGAATTTATTTTGATGAACTTCAAAGTAAAAGGTCAGCAAGGTGCTTATATTCTGCCTAAGCGTATGGACAGCAAGAACTTTTCGTTCAACACCATTCGCAAGCATTTGACTGAAGCTGCAGGCGAAGCCAAGCAAATCTAAATATCCCTATTTAAAAATAAACCTCTATCCCCTGTGATGGAGGTTTTTTTTGCTTAAAATTAAAACAATGAACGATAATGAGAATAAATAGCATTTGCATTAACTTCATCTCTGCATTATTCTGCATCACAATTCATACTCAACAACCAACGCTTATGCTGAAGAAAGCCTTTTTCCAAATTCACTGGTTCCTTGGTATTACTGCAGGACTGATCTTGTCACTCATGGGCGTGACAGGTGCGATTTATTCCTACGAACAAGAAATTCTAAAATGGATGAATCCGAACAGTTATCAGGTACAAGTTGAGCAGAAAGCCAAACTAAGCCCTGCAGAAATTTATCAACATTTTCAGCGTACCCAACCTGACTATAAAATTAATAGCATCACCGTTGCAAAAGACCCGGCTGCATCTTCAACCATCAATATTGCGAAAGAAGGTGCAAAACGTGGACAAAATATCCTGATTAATCCTTACTCGGCAGCAGTGTTGCCTGAAATTCGGGGACGTGAATTTTTCCAGTTTATTCAGCAATTACACCGCAACTTAACCGTAGGGCCTATTGGTAAACAAATTACAGCCGCATGTACCCTCATGTTGTTGTTCTTTGTGTTAAGTGGCATTTACCTACGCTGGCCGAAACGCCATTCATTTAAACAATGGTTTGCGCTCAAACCTCAATTAAAAGGACGTAATTTTATTTGGGATTTACATGCGGTAGTGGGCACGTGGGTGGTGATTTTCTATCTAGTTTTGGCATGCACAGGACTGTATTGGTCGTATGAGTGGTGGCGCAATGGCATGTTTAAAGTCATGGGTGTGGAAAGACCACAAGCGCAATTGCAAGCAGATGGACGCAATAAAACTGTAAATCCAAATGCTCAAGCACTCCATCAAGCTGCGCAAATGCAAACTGCGGAACATCGCCCAAATACCACAAAACCAGCCAAACAAAATACACTGGATCAGGCACAAATCAATCTTGCATTGACTCAGGCATGGCAGCATTTCCCGCAGCAATTGGGACAGGATTATTCCAGCATCACTTTTAATGTGCCTAAACATGCCAATAGTGAAATTGAAATCAACTTTGTCGATGCCATTCCACAACATGAACGTGCCCGCAATAGGGCAACTTTTGATTATCAACAGGCACGTATTACTCAACTTGAATTATATGCAGACAAACAGCTCAATGAAAAAATCATGAGTAGTATGCTGCCTGTGCATCGCGGTAGTTTCTTTGGGCCTGTTTATCAATTTTTGGCAATGCTTTCTGCCTTGATGATGCCACTATTTTTCATCACAGGCTGGATGTTGTATTTAAAACGTCGTAAACAAAAGCGTTTGACTCTTGCTGCACGTCAAATCCACACTCAATTTCAGATCGACCCAAATGCTGAACACTGGCTCATCGTCTATGCCAGCCAAACAGGTACTGCCGAACAATTGGCATGGCGTACTGCAACTAGTCTGCAAGAGGCACATCAACCTGTCATAGTCAAAGCTCTGCAACATCTCAGCCTTGAAGACCTTAAAAACACCACCCAACTGTTATGTATTGCTAGCACTTATGGCACAGGTGATGCACCCGATTTGACCTCAAGTTTTGTGAAAAAAATCCTACCGCAAACCTGTGACCTGAGTCATTTGCGTTATGCAGTACTGGCTTTAGGTTCACGTGAATATGCAGATCATTACTGCCGTTTTGGACATACGATTGCTGCATGGCTGCAACGTAATCAAGCACATGCCTTGTTCAATACCATTGAAGTAAATAATGCCAATCCTGCAGACATACAGCGTTGGAATCAGGCTTTGGTACAGGTCACACAACTTGACTTACCAAGTATGCATATCGAAAAAACTTTTGATACATGGACCTTACAGCAACGTGACTTGCTAAATCCCAACAGTTTAGGCGCACCCGCCTTCAATATTGAACTGTTAGCACAACATGATGTGCATTGGTCTGCAGGTGATATTGCAGAAATTCAGCCTGAAAACAGCACTGCACGGATTCACGCCTTTTTAAAACAGCATCAACTCGATGCCAATACAATTCTTGCTGATGGTCAGCAAACCTTAGTACAGGCTTTGGCAGATAAAGACCTCACCGCGCCAATTCAGACATTTAAAACTGCGGATGAATTATTGGCACAACTTTCACCCTTGCCTAGTCGTGAATATTCAATTGCCAGTATTCCTTCACAACAGGTTTTAAGACTTGTGGTGCGTCAAAAATTCGATGCTCAAGGCGAGCTTGGCTTAGGTTCAGGTTGGTTAACTGTACATGCTGCACTTGGGCAAAATATCGCATTACGCATTCGCAATAATCCATCTTTCCATTTAATTGATGATGACCGCCCAATTATTTGTATTGGCAACGGTACAGGGCTTGCAGGATTAATGAGCTTATTGCATGCACGTACCCGCCTGAATTACACCCAAAACTGGTTGTTTTTTGGTGAACGTCAGCAAGCGCACGATTACTTTTATCAGCACACCATCGAGGCTTGGCAAAGCACAGGTATGCTACAACGCCTTGATTTGGCCTTTTCCCGTGATCAAGCCGAAAAAGTCTATGTACACCATAAGTTACGCGAACAGGCTGAAGAATTAAAACGCTGGATTGAACAAAATGCCGTGATTTATGTCTGCGGTAGCATTCAAGGCATGGCCAGTGATGTCGACCAAGCCTTAAAAGATATTTTGGGTGAGACTCAACTGGAACAATTACGTCAGCAAGGACGTTATCGCCGAGATGTGTATTAGGATTTGTTGACACTTTTTAAATGGCTTGCGCTGTAGCTCTATAGCTAAAACTTGGCAATTCACCCAAGTTTTATCCATAGCCTCAGCCGAAACATAATTCAGTTGAGGCAAAATTTTTCAGCAGCTTCGGCTATACTGTTTGTACAGCATCACAGTACAATAAAATTATGCAAGGCATGCAAGCAAGTCACGTACAAACACAATTTAGTCTATTTAAAAGAATATTGAGTAGCCTAATTGGATTAATTTTAGTATTGGATGGTGCCTATCTCATCAGCTTAAAGAAAATTCATTTCGGCACCGTTTTACCTGTTTTAATAGGCATGATGCTGCTGTGTTATGCCATTTTCTATACTTGGATTCAAAGCTACTTAAAACAACATACACGCTTAGATTGGCTGTGGAAATTCGGTTGGGGCGTATTTTGGCTGTGGTGCATCAGCCTGCTGATCTTTTTTACTTATATTCATTTCAGTACACAGCAGCAAAATACTGTAACCAACAATGCTAAAGTGGTGATTGTACTCGGCAGTGGCATTGAAAATGGACAACCATCGCCCACGCTCGCCAAACGACTGGATACTGCAGCCGCGTATGCCTTGGAGCATCCTCAAAGTTATTTCATTGTTAGTGGTGGCCCTGCATTTGCGGAACAACTCACTGAAGCACAGGTGATGTCTAATTATTTGCAACAACGTTATGCAATTGCAGCATCACACATTATCTTGGAAACCCAAAGCACCAGTACGGCACTTAATTTGAAAAACAGTCAGCCCTTGCTGCATACATTAGGCACAGATAAAACCCAACCGATTATAATTGTCACCAGCGACTTTCACACACCACGTGCAGCAGCCATTGCCAAACGACAAGGATACACACAGTTCAGCATGCTCAGTGCAACGACACCACTCTATACCCGCTATAACGCATGGTTACGCGAGTATTTTGCTTATATCAGTGGTTGGCTGCTGAATGAGTATTAAAAATAAAATCTAGCAAGCAGATCGCTTAATTCAAACGTATCGAGCGTGGTAAAGGAATTTGCATATCTTTAAAAAATTCAGGTTTTTGCATATACACCTGATACAAATAATTTTTTAGATCAAGCAATAACTTTTCAGGGGCAACCAATACATTCTGCCCTTCTGGGCTTAGATTCATCGAAATATTGGTGGCTTCCTGACGTAAAAATGGAATCACTTTTTCAATAAAATCTTTCAGTGAAATTTCTTCGACTTGATAATTGGCCCAATTGTCTTTAATTAACAGTTTTGCCAGACTTTTATTTTGCCACATTGCAAAAGCACGTTGCCCTGTAGGCGTGGCACAGAGCGCCCAGCCATCTTCATACAATGCAAAAACATGCCCCTGAGACACAATGGTCTCAATAAATTGCTTGTAAATATCTTGTGCATTATAAGTTTGCGTTGCTTGCTTAGATGCAGCTTTACGTTGATAAGGATTTCGCATAAGTCACGGATATTAGTATTATTATTAAATAAAAATTTTAGGCGAATTTATTGCAATACGCAAGTAATATAAGATAAAGGAGGATGAAAGGATATGGTGGGCGCTGACGGGATCGAACCGCCGACATTCTGCTTGTAAGGCAGACGCTCTACCAACTGAGCTAAGCGCCCTGAATATTAAAAAATAACATCGTTATTTTTTATGATGCAAGACAAGCGAAGCACGTCGTCTTGAACTTTGAAATACATTTTTCACATCAGGGAATGAAAAATGGCGCAGCGGACGGGGCTCGAACCCGCGACCCCCGGCGTGACAGGCCGGTATTCTAACCAACTGAACTACCGCTGCAACGGTAATTGCGTTAAGCAATTAAGGTCTTTTTTGTATATATGACAAGCATAGATACTAAAATATGGTGGGCGCTGACGGGATCGAACCGCCGACATTCTGCTTGTAAGGCAGACGCTCTACCAACTGAGCTAAGCGCCCTGATAAGATCAAAACAATATTTTGTTCTGATTTTGCAAAACTGTCAAACTTTGCATTATTTCAGTTTAAGTCTATCAGGCAACCTAAACTTTTCTTTTGAATGGCGCAGCGGACGGGGCTCGAACCCGCGACCCCCGGCGTGACAGGCCGGTATTCTAACCAACTGAACTACCGCTGCATCGCAAAAGAATCTGGTGGGCGCTGACGGGATCGAACCGCCGACATTCTGCTTGTAAGGCAGACGCTCTACCAACTGAGCTAAGCGCCCTCAAAAGCAATTTATGTAAATGGCGCAGCGGACGGGGCTCGAACCCGCGACCCCCGGCGTGACAGGCCGGTATTCTAACCAACTGAACTACCGCTGCACTTACACAAAGTCACTATTGTGGTACAAACAATGGTTAAAGAATCTTAAGTGGCGCAGCGGACGGGGCTCGAACCCGCGACCCCCGGCGTGACAGGCCGGTATTCTAACCAACTGAACTACCGCTGCACGTAAGAATCTATAACGTAAAGGCTTGGTGGGCGCTGACGGGATCGAACCGCCGACATTCTGCTTGTAAGGCAGACGCTCTACCAACTGAGCTAAGCGCCCTTAACGTCTTTATCGTTTGTGAGGTGCATTATAGAGAATCTTTACCGCCTGTCAAACGCTTTTCGGCTTGTTTTCAGTTTTTTGTGACTGAGTGATTAAAAAATAGGTGATCCGCTATAAAAACAAACAAATTCTGCAAGTTATTTTAGTTTTCAAGCAAAATTAATGTGCTTTTCAACTTGTTAGCGTTGCACTCTACCTGCTCAATGTATTGGTTTTTTATGTTGCGATGAATACAACTTTATTCAATTGACTCGCACCATCAACGCACCATCAACCAAGCAACCCTAAGCTATTTAAATCTAGCTTGTGTTCAGAAATATAAACCAAGGCTTTTTCTGGAATCAGTTCAAACAATTCTAAAATATCGTGGTTACGCATCCGAATACAGCCATGCGATGCAGGAATTCCCATCGGTTCTGTGTCTGGTGTGCCATGTATATAGATATAGCGCTGAAAAGTATCGCAGCCAATGCCTTGATTAAAACCTTCTTGCAAACCACTGAGCCATAAAATGCGGCTTAAAATCCAGTCCCGTTCAGGAAATTGTTCAGCTAAATCTAAATTGTAAATTTCACCTGTCGGTTGACGCGCAATAAATACTGCATTTTCAGGTTCATTTTCACCAAATTTTAAAGCGACTTCATGCCAGCCACGTGGTGTTTTACCACTATTTTCAGTTTCACCAATGCCATTCACACCACTCGAGATGACGTAGAGTTTCTGATGCTTCGGCAAATATAAAGTTTGCTCGGCTAAATCAATCAAAATATCTGCTTGTGTGTATAAAAAAGACATTGCGCTACCCTATTCTTCTTCTTTCGTGGGCGGCTGTGGTTCAGGACGTAACCACAACCAAATACACACCACCAACATGGTGGTATTGGTAAAAATTTTGACCGCAACGGGCGCAGTTGTGAACAGCATGATCACGGCACTAATACTCATCATGATCGTTGCAAACCATTTGGCTTTACGCGGTACAGTACCATTGGCGCGCCAATCTCTGAGTGTACTGCCATATTTAGGATGATTCAGTAACCAGTTGTCCATTTGCGGCCAACCGCGTGACGATGCCCAAGCTGCTAAAATCAAGAAAACAGTAGTAGGCATACCCGGCAACAATGCACCAATAAAGCCGAGGATGACAAAGATCACCACTAAACTTCGCCATAACAAGCTTTGCATACCACTGTCCTAAACTACGAATTGCGGTAGTATAAAGCGTTTTTTAATTTTCCGTTGTAATTCTGCATTTTTCAGCATGGATTCATAATGATTGAGTTGTATCAACCCGAGCTTCTGCCCGAAGTATGGCTGACCTACAAAACCCCACTCATCCGTCAGTTGGCTTTTAGTGTGGCAAGTCCGAATATTTTATGTGCTGTGCCTGAGCAATTGCCCATTCAACATGCTTTTGAATTCCATTCAGATACTTTTTGGCAGCAGCATTATCACGCTTATCAATCACGTTTAGCCTATTTAGATTCACATCCAGAAGCAGTGTACGATTTTTTAAATCAACTGAAAAGTACCCGTTTAGGCTTACGCTTTGAAATGTTGATGTGGTTTTGGCTGCGTGATCGTGACTATCATCCCTTCGAATTATTGGGGCACAGTATTCAAATTATTGATGGTGCTAAAACTGTGGGTGAACTGGATTTTTTACTGCACAACCATGACACGCAGCAGGTTGAACACTGGGAAGTCGCATTAAAATACTACTTAGCCGAAGCGGATTGCTCTTTGGCACACTGGTATGGTTTAAACCGCTCCGATACTTTAGCGCGTAAACTGAATCATTTTAGTCAAAAGCAATTTCAATTTAAACAAGCCTTGGATGTGCCGATTCAACGCCGTTTTGCTGTACTCAAAGGACAATTGTATTTCGCCATACATCACTTGGCACAATCATCTACAACACTTGTGCCATACTGGGTTAATCGCGCTCGTCGTTTAGGTCTTTGGGGGAGTGATATTCCTGCCCAAGCAGAACGGTTTTATCGCCTACAACGTCATGAATGGATTTGTCAAAATGCTCAAGCCAGTAGCCTACCGAATCAATGGTGGGGCGATGGTTTGTATTATCAAGAGGCACATTCACAATTTTATATGTATCGCGCTGCACCGCTGATTAGCTATCCCCCTTTAACACGCTGAATAACTGTTTCAACATTTTATTACGTAAGCACCATAAAAGTTGCCTATTTATTATTCTGTTTATTTCCTAAGCTAAAAAACACATCAAAATAATCTATCTAGAGCATATTGGAGATGATCATGAAAAAACTTCTAGCGACTTCACTACTATTAGCCTTTGTTTTAACGGGTTGTAATACAATTAAAGGCGTGGGCGAAGACGTGTCTTCTGCAGGTCATGCGGTGAGTAATACTGCTGAAAAAACCCAACAAGAAATTCGCAAATAATTCTGAGTATTTCACGAATATCTTCACAAAAACCACAAAAAACCTTGTTCTCGGACAAGGTTTTTTTCACGCTAAAATTTCACTTTTGTTGCATTATTCCCCTATTATTAGCACTTACTCTTGATAAACGTCTGAAACTCTCATGACCTCTTCTGCTACTCTGGATTTAAGCCTTCAGCTTTTACGCCAACCGTCTGTCACTCCTGTCGATCACAACTGTCAAAACCTCATGGCAGAACGCTTAGAAAAAATTGGATTTAAGATTGAATCTATGCGTTTTGACGATGTAGATAACCTCTGGGCGCGTAAAGGTACGGAAACACCAGTCTTTTGCTTTGCAGGTCATACCGATGTTGTACCAACTGGCAATTTAGACGCATGGAATACCGATCCATTCGTACCTGAAATTCGTGATGGCAAACTTTATGGTCGTGGCAGTGCCGACATGAAAACCGCATTGGCAGCCATGGTGGTTGCCTCTGAACGCTTTGTCGCCAAACATCCTGATCACAAAGGCTCAATTGCCTTTTTGATCACTTCTGATGAAGAAGGCCCCTCTATTAACGGCACCGTCAAAGTCGTTGAAACTTTAGAAGCACGTCAGGAAAAAATGACTTGGTGTTTGGTAGGTGAACCTTCAAGTACCCATAAATTAGGCGATATTATTAAAAATGGGCGTCGCGGTTCGCTCAATGGTGTCTTGACTGTAAAAGGCAAACAAGGTCATGTGGCTTATCCACACTTGGCAATTAACCCGATTCATACCGCGTCTAAAGCGATTTCGGAACTGTGTGAAACGGTGTGGGATCATGGCAATGAATACTTCCCTGCCACCTCATTTCAAATTTCAAATATTCAAGCAGGAACAGGTGCGACCAATGTTGTCCCAGGTAACATGACGGTGACCTTTAACTTCCGTTATTCGACTGAAGTGACTGCAGATGAGCTAAAAGCACGTGTCTTGGAAATTTTAGATCGCCATCAAGTGGATTATGAAATCGAGTGGACGCTTTCAGGTTTGCCATTTTTAACCCCTGTGGGCGAATTGGTTAATGCTGCACGTCAAGCCATTCGCAATGTCACAGGTGTTGAAACAGAATTATCGACCAGTGGCGGTACATCTGATGGTCGCTTTATTGCGCCGACAGGTGCACAAGTGTTGGAGTTAGGCGTACTCAATGCCACCATTCACCAAATTAACGAGCATGTTGATGTGGCTGATTTAGAGCCATTGGCAGAAATTTATGAACAGATTTTGGAAGGATTACTAACTTAAATCCAATAAGATTAGTTGCATGAAGCAGAAAAGGAACTCTATTTGAGTTCCTTTTCTATTTTACAACGGAGAAAATTGCGTTTAGATCGTCAAATTTTCTTGAATGTATTGCAAATTAGGCACATGAAAGACCTGCTCACCCATACGGACATATTGGAATACCGCAGGATCAGTCGTGGTTTGTTGGTCATCATCCACTACTTCAGAAATACGCAAGCGCAGTGTTTTAGGCATTTCATTGCACATCAAAGCAAAACGCTGCTCCATTTCATCACCTTCAATGACCAGTGCCACGCCCATTTTTTTCTCTGGGTCATTGACTGCATAAACAGGCAATTGCGATTCGTGCCATTCCACAGTTTTAACTTGAGTGCCGTTATCCAGCGCTGACAACACAATATTTTGAGGTATCAGCATCGGTTGTTTACCATGACATTCAACAATATAAGCATCAATAAAACCGGTAGATACGGTAATTAAATGTTGCAGCTCTTGCTGACTGATTTGCCCGAGTAAATTTGGACTATTCGTCTGACTCATCGTTTACCCCTGACTGACTGCTAATAATTGTTCAATATTGGCAAGCAATTCTGCCTCTTGGAACGGTTTCCCCATGTAGTGCGTCACACCCAAGCTAAACGCTCGTTCGCGGTGTTTTTCACCTGTACGTGACGTAATCATGATGATCGGCAGATTGCTATGCATGTCGTGGTGGCGCACAAGGTTAGTCACCTCAAAACCATCCATACGTGGCATTTCAATATCCAGTAACATCAAGTCAGGTTTGACGTTTTCAAGCTGCTCCATGGCATCGACACCATCTTTAGCAGTCACGATATCATAACCTTGACGCTCAAGCAGACGTGAAGTTACTTTACGTACGGTGACTGAGTCATCCACAATCATAATTAAGCGGCGTGTATCACGACGTTGGCTATCACGTTGATCGCTGGCTTGTTTAGTACGTTGCGTTGCAAGAATTTGACGGGCAATGTTCTGACCATCCAAAATCAAACAAACTTGACCATCACCCAAAATAGTTGCGCCTGCAATTGCACCAATGCTTGAGAACTGTTGTCCAATTGGTTTCACAACAATTTGACCACGCGAACCAATCAACTGATCGACTAGTAAAGCAATGGTTTGACCTGTGCTGCCTTTAATTAACAGAACAGGTAGTGAATGACCCACATGGCTTAAACGCGGTAATGGCTGATTGCCAACGAACTCAGATAAGTAACGTAACTTGTAGTTCTGGTTGTCAATTTGGAAGAAATCTTCATTGCTGTTGAAGTAAGATTCCAAAGTGGTTGGTGCAATACGTACAATACGGTCAATTTGCGCCAACGGTACAGCAAATTGTTGATCACCAACTTTAACCATTAAGGCATCGGATACCGCAACCGTCGTTGGTACACGAATACTAAAGGTTGTGCCTTGACCTAATGTTGAATCTACAGAAACGTGACCGCCGAGCGCCTTAATCTCACTTTGCACCACGTCTAAACCAACGCCACGACCTGAAATTTGTGTAACCGATTGTGCTGTTGTAAAGCCTGGGTGGAAAATGTATTGCAGAATTTCGTTTTTATCTAAATTCTGATCGGCTTTGATTAAACCTAAGCTCAATGCTTTTTCTTTAATCTTGGCATCATCAATACCCTTACCATCATCCACAAAAGTCACCATAACATCTGTGCCTTGGCGAGTAATGTTCAGTTCAATTTTACCAACTTCAGGTTTATTGGCTGCAGCACGTTGTGCAGGGTCTTCAATACCATGGTCGACCGCATTACGCAGCATGTGTTCAAACGGTGTCACCAAACGCTCTAGAATGGTACGGTCTAATTCACCTTCAGTGTTATAAACCACCAATTCTGTTGGACGGTTTAAGGTCGATGAAGTCTGACGCACAATACGTTGTAAACGTGGCAATAAACGTGAGAATGGTACAAGGCGTGTGCGCATCAAGCTTTCTTGAATTTCGGCCTGAATACGTGATTGTTGTAATAACAAACCTTCAGCATCACGAATTTTTTCAGCCAAGGTGCTCTTAAAGTCCACCAAGTCCGATGCAGATTCCGCCAGAGATTTAGACAACTGATTCAACGATGAATATTGGTCCATCTCTAATGGGTCAAAGTCTGCATAACGTGAGTTTTCAGAACCGTGCTTGGCAATAATTTGCGATTCCAGCTCGCCTTCCATTCGACGTAACTGATCGGCAAGACGTTTAATCGCCAATTCCATCTCATTCAACGTACCGCCCAGTTGCCCAAGCTCCATTTCAATACGTGAACGGTTAATCGAGTTCTCGCCTGACAAGTCAATCATCTTCTCGACTAAATCGGCAGAGATACGAATCATCTCATTGCTATTATCAAGCTGTGTGGTTTCGCCCCACTCACCCGACATTGCAGGTGGCTCTGTACCATCACCCTGAACAAACTCATAACTACGGCTTGGCGATAACAAGTCGGTATGCGTTAAACGCTCGGGCAATTGCGCAGATACATCTACAAACTGCATCGCCGACAAGCTAGATTTTAAGCTGTCATAATTGCTGTAATCTGCTTTGAAAATTGCATCACGCAACCATGCCAACGTGGTTTGCAACAAGGCATCATAAACATTTGAGTTAAATTGATGCACTGCAAACTGTTCAAAGGCACTTTCAAGTTGATAGGCGATTTGCGCAACAGACTCAATTTCAGCCATACGTGCACCGCCTTTTAAGCTGTGCGCCGCACGTTGTAATTGAAGCAAGATACTTCGGTCACTACGCTGTTCAAACCATTGTTTCAAGCGCTGATCTGCAGCATCCAAAATTTCTTCCGCTTCTTCTCTGAAAGTCTCAACCACAATTGAATGTAATTGCTCATCTTCAGATTCAGCACTTGCTTCAAGACTTACAGTTTCTGTGATCGGCTCAAATGCCGCAGCAGCAGCGTCTTCAAAATGTGCATCATCAGCAATAACTGCGTCATCTTCAGCTAAATCTGCAGTTGTATCTTGCAACGCTTCTACCGCCAACTCAGGCTGTGCATCAACCTCTTCTACTGCCTCAATAGTCTGTTCAGGCTGCGCTGCGGTTGTCGCACTTGCAACTGACACATCTGCATCGCCTTGTGCCAAGCTAACAATGTTGCCTAAAATTGCAATCGACTCTGGCGCAGCATAGTCCACACGCTCATCACGAATGGTCTGAATACGGTCTGCAATATCATCTTGCACCAAACGAATAATTTGAATTAACGCAGGTGAAACAACAATTTGGTTGTTAATGATACGCTCGTAAATCGACTCAAGGTTGTGTGCAATTAAACCAATATGCGTCGCAGAAATCATATTTGCACCACCTTTTAAAGTGTGCAAATAACGCATTAAGTTATTTAACGCCGAAGTATCGCTGGCGTCTTTTGACCAAGTATTAACATCTTCATCCATACCCACCAAAAGCTCTTCTGCTTCTTCCAAGAAGATATCCAGCAAGTCAGGATCGAAGTCTTTGTTGGCATCATCGGCATGCATGTTTTGTTGATCTGATGCAATACGTTGTGACAATTGTGCCAAATTCACAGTGCCCGAACTTTCGCCAGTAACTGCAACTGGTGCCGCTTCAGGTTCTGCAACAACTGTTGTTTCCACAGCATTGTTGCTCTCTGATGTTTCAGCATCTTCAAGTGCAATTGCATCAATGTCTTGCTGCACAAATGCAGTTAAGTCATTTAAGGTTTTCTGAATGTCTTCTGTAACCGTAACACGCTGTCCCGCAGCCAAGGTATCGAATAAATGAATAAACTCTTGGTGCGCCTGTGCAAATAACTCATAACCATATTCAGAGTTAAGCAAGATTGGCTTGGCTAAAACACTGTCGTAAGCGGCTTTAAGTTCTTCAGTAAATTGATGGATACCCACAGACGCACGGTTATCGGTATGCTCTACCAATAATTGTGCTTGTGCGCTGAGTTCTTCTAAATAGCTTGGGAATTGCGCTTGCGCCAATTTATCAAATTCAAATTCGGCATCAAGTAAACGATCAATATTCAGTTCGATTAGCTTCGATACTAAACCTTGAGGATTAGAGTCTTCCGTATCGCTGGTGCTAAACCCATAGCTATCCCATGCTTTATTAAAAGTTGCGTAGATAACATCTAAACCATCACAGTGACCTTGACGAAGCACATGCAGATAATCACGGACAAATTCTGCATATTGCACCAACAGCGCAGTTTCTTTAGAGGTGGATTCAATTTCATCTTGCACAAATGTTTTAAACAAGTTTTCAACTTTAGAACTGGCTTGAAAAACTTGATCAATTTGCGCCATAGACGAACTGCCGCGCAGTGTATGTAAAGCACGAATTAAGCCATTATAGTCATGTGAGTGAATCTGATCTTGCGCCAAGAACTGATCAATTGTTGCTAAATGCTCTTCAGCTTCTTCCACAAAAATAGCCAGAGTTTCAGCCAATAGGCTTGCATCAGCAGCCTCTTCTTGTGCAACTTCTGTCTGCGGCATTTCTTCAGCAGTTATTACATCTTCAGATGATTCAACTGCTGCGACAGCTGCTGTTTCAACTGCAGCATCCGCCAATTCTAGCCCTGTCAGTATATCAGTTGCAGTCAGTTGATCCGCTAGAACTAGCAACTCTTCCAGTGCAGGTTCAGGACTTTGGTTTTGCTGTAATTGTTGTCCTAAAAGCACCAATGGGCGTAAATCAAGATCAATTAAACCGACTTGCTTAAAAATTGGATAAAGCTTGTATTGATAAATATTTAAAACAGTTTTTGCGTATTTTTGAATATCAGTATTGAGTGTTACCGCACCCGAAAGCACACGGTTTAAAGTATCTTCAACCGTCCATGCCAACTCGCCCGCAGACTTCGCACCCACCATGCGACCCGAGCCTTTTAAAGTGTGAAAGTGACGACGAATAGTTACTAAAGTTTCTTGATCTGTTGGGTTCGCAAACCAAGTTGTAAATAATGGATTTAATTCTTCGAAGATTTCTTCAATTTCTTCGACAAAAATTTCAAGAATTTCCGCATCTTGCTCAAGATAACTATCTTCAGGAAGCGTCATTGTTTCGACTAAATTTTTTAATATTTCTTTCATAGCTAAGGCTTCTTACGTTTTCAGCACCAAAAGGCACTTCAACTTAATTGTAACCATCCTGAATGCCCCTAACCCAAAAGTTAAGTTCATCTTTGCGATGCTTTATCTCTGAATGATGGTGTACCCATAACAGTGTATAGGTACACCTTTCCTCAAGCTGGAATCCCGCTTATTCAGGTAGTTTAAAGTCAGTTACAGATTCACGTAATGATTCTGCCATGTTGGCCAACTCAGATACCGAACGTGCAGTATCGAAAGTTGCACTGGTCGTTTGCGAGGTAATTTCCTGTACAACGTTCATCGTGGTTGCAATGTGACCTGCAGAAGCAGACTGAAGTTTTGCAGCGTCCGAAATGTTAGAAATCAATTTCGCAAGGTTGGTTGATACCGTTTGAATTTCATCCAGTGCAACACCCGCATCCTTAGATAAGTTCGCACCACGTACAACTTCCGATGTGGTTTGTTCCATCGAAATTACGGCTTCGTTGGTATCAGTCTGAATGGTTTTAACCAGTGTTTCAATCTGTTTAGTTGCAGATGCTGAACGTTCCGCTAGACGCTGTACCTCGTCGGCTACGACTGCGAAACCACGACCTGCTTCACCCGCCATAGACGCCTGAATTGCTGCGTTTAATGCCAAAATGTTAGTTTGGTCGGCAATATCGTTAATCAAGGCAACGATGTTACCAATCTCTTGTGAAGATTCACCCAAACGCTTAATACGCTTAGAGGTTTCTTGAATCTGCTCACGAATGATATCCATACCTTCAATTGAACGGTTTACAACGTCTGCACCATTCGATGCAATATGTACTGAACGTTCTGCTACCGCTGCTGATTCTTCAGCGTTGGCAGATACTTGGTCAATTGACATTGCCATTTCGTTAATTGCGGCAGATGCACCTGCAATTTCTTGCGCCTGATGCTCAGATGCTTCAGCAAGCTGGTTGGTAATGTTCTGTGTGGTTGCCGTATATTGTGCAACTTCGTGCGATGTTTCGTGAATACGCGATACAAGGTCACGTAATTGGTCAATTGCGAAGTTAATCGAGTCGGCAATGGCACCCGTGAAGTCTTCCGATACTGTTGCGTATGAACGTAAGTCACCATCCGCAAGGTCGGCAATCTCATCAAGTAAACGTAAAATCGCGTTCTGGTTACGGTCATATTCATCTTGTAGACGAACCACGCGAGTTTTATCGGCTTCACCACGTAAGTTCAAGAGTTTGAATACACAGAATAAGAACGCAAGTAATGCTGCAATTAAGCCAATTGCAGGAATTGCAATAGACCAACCTGAACCGCTAGACAATTTATTTAAATTGGTTAAAAGCTTATCTGACTGATCAAAAATAGAAGATGATGCCTGACGTACTTTTACAATTTGTGTTGAGTTATTTAAAACTGTTGCAGCAGCAGATTTCAATACATCTTCATATTCTGCTTGAATACCTTCTAATGAACTACGTAAATCTTCTTGAGTAATACGTTGTACACCAAGTTCCACACTACCATTTAACTGTGCTGCCAAGTAAGCACCAAACGTTTCGGTATCGGCACTAAAGTCATCTGCAGATTCACGTGAACTGTCTGTACCTGTTAATACAGAACTGATTGAACGTAAAATACGTTCTGCAATGAATACTTGGTTCTTTGCAATAACCACCTGGCTACTTGGCATGTCTTGACGTGCCATTTGGTCAACCATCAAGTTATATTCAGCCTGAATACCCGGAATGGTTTCACCAATTGCAATGTTGGTGTCATAGAGTTGGTTAATGATTTTTTGTTGCGAAGCAATCAAATCAATATTTTCAGAAACCGATTTCCACTGTGTTTCCACTTCACGCAGTGTATCTGTGCTGGCATGAATATCCTTCACTGTTTCTAAGTTTGCAGCAAAGGCTTTTTGTGAATCTGTTAAGTTTTTAATAGATTCAGGCGTACCTGATGCAGTCGCTTCGGTTGCTTGACGTGAAATGGTTTGTGACAACAGACGTAAATCACCCAAACTACGGGTAAAATCGTTATTACGCGGCACGCTATAAAAAAGGTATAACAACAGGAAAAGCGATAAGATGATACAAAAAGCTGCGCCTAAAATAAGTGGCTTAGATTTTTCTGTTTCGCCAAATACACTCGCAAACTCTTCTGTTCGCGCCTGTAATTTTGCAAAAAAACCTGGACCACTTGCTTTACGGACGGTTTCTTCGCCTGAATTTTTCTTTTTAAGTTTAAAGCCCATGCAGCTTCTCCCCGATTGACGCCTTCATTTTTTAGGTGCGCGACAGTTAATTTATAAATTTTATAGATGCGTTCATGTATTTTGGGTTTTGCAATAAACGACTAAATAAGAAAACATGCCATTGTTGGTTATGTTGGTGAAAATACCCCTGACAATATTCTTGTAAATTACTATCTAAATCATTGTGTTTAGAAAAGAAACTTTTCTTATTAAAGTGCTGTATACCCAAAACTTGATCTACAACTAAACCGACATAATGGTCATTATGACTAATACACATTACTTTTTGAGTAGGTGAATATTGGCTGCTTTGCCCAGAAACATAATGTGCCAAATCTGAAACTGAAAGTAATCTTCCGCGAATATTCGCTAAACCTACTACCCAAGGTTGGGTATTTGGCACTGGCGTATATTTCGGTGGATAAATAACCTCAGAAACTTCTCCTAATGGAGCAACGAAATATTGCCCCATCATCTCAAAAGCAATGCCTGACCAGCGGTTTACCTCATTTTCGGTACTAACGTAGTTTTTGTTTCCACGTTTAGATAACCGAAGCAATTCAATAAAACCATTTGCAGCCATAGCTTATCCTGCATTAAGGTGTTGATTAATCACATCAATTAATTGTTTTTCGTCAACAGGCTTAGTTAAGTAATCGCTTGCACCTTGGCGTTTTCCCCAAACACGATCAGTTGCCTGATCTTTGGTACTCACAATTACAATTGGAATGTGTTTGGTGGTGTCACCACGCGAAATTTGACGTGTTGCCTGAAAGCCATTCACGCCTGGCATAACCACATCCATTAATACTAAATCTGGTAATTCAGCTTGCGCCATGGTCACGCCATCTGCACCATTCGCTGCTTCAATGACTTCAAAACCATGCTTGGTCAAGATTTCTCTGAAGCGGAATGTTTCTGTAGGTGAATCATCTACAATAAGAATACGAGCCATTATTTTCCCCAATAAATCTAACTAACTAATAATTATGCTGTCACGTGGTTACGAATGGCGTTTAATAATTCATCTTTACTAAATGGTTTAGTCAGATACTCATCAGAACCCACGACACGTCCTTTAGCTTGGTCAAATAAACCATCTTTACTTGATAGCATAATGACAGGAATGTTTTGGTAGTTTTGCGAGTTTTTAATTAAGGCACACGTTTGGTAACCATCTAGGCGTGGCATCATAATATCTACGAATACGATATCTGGATTTGATTCTGCAATTTTGGATAAAGCTTCAAATCCATCAACTGCGGTAACCACTTCACAACCTTCACGCTGTAGAAGTGTTTCAGCTGTACGGCGAATGGTTTTTGAATCATCAATCACCATGACTTTTAGATTTTGGAATTTATCGTCCATTCAATGACCCTTCCCATTTTTGTTTGTACAAGCAACTGAGTAGAAAAATTTTACACATTGGTCGTATTTTTAACATATCTTTACTTGTAGTTTCAATGAACATATTTAGTGTAAAGCTACACTTTTACACCATTATCACCAAACCGCTCACACTTTCGTGTGACCATTGATATTTTTTTATCGGTTGTATTTTTTTAATTCCTAATTTTGATCTAATATAACACTATTATTACGTGTAATTTAAGTAATTTAGTCAACTTTATTGTGGGGGACAACGTGAGCACTTTTTTTGCAAAATCACTCGCTGTAAAATTAAAACAAAATAAGCAGTCACTCAAATTGGGCATGCTTGCGTTACTGCTATTGCCCTCTGCCCCACTCATGGCTGACAGCCAGAACAAAGCGGTGTGGTATCGCTATTATGATCAACATGGCGTTGCAAATATTAGTAGTAATGTGACACCTAATCATATTCGTCATGGTTATGAAGCATTAGACCGTAACATGCAAGTAATTCAGCGCGCACGTCCATACAACACCGAAACGGATATTAAAAAAGCCCCACAACGTGCTGCTCAAGCGTATCAAATGGAATCTGATCAGCGTTTGAAAAACGCCTATACCAATAGTCAAACTGCAATCACCAAACGTAATAACGCTTTAGCGCATATTAAAAAGCAAATTATTTTCCAACAAGAACAACTCAAACAGTTGCAAAACGACCGTATTACTTTTAAACGTCAAGAAATGGAATATTTACGCAAGGTCAAACCTGTGCCTGCACAACTAAAAACCAATTTGGACAATAACTTAAAAAACATCGAGCTTAAAAAAGATATGATTCAATCTTTACAAACAAGCTATCGAAATACACAAGCAGAATACGACAGAATTATTACTCGCTTAAAAGCACTTGAATAGTTGATTTGAATTACCTTGTCATTTTGGCAATCAATAAGGACAAATATGCATGCACATTGCACAGCGTATCGCAGTTAGGTTTAATCGGCAGCATTTACCCATTTTTCGTATCGGTGCAATCGGTTTATGTATTTTGCTGAGTGCCTGCCAAAAAACAGAAACTGAAAATAAAACAACAGTATCAGAAAAAATTGAACTCATTCAGCAAGATTTAGTGACACCACAACAAGGCAGCGCAATCAGTAAAACTGCCTTTACAGGCACAGTGCGTGCTGTGAATCAAAGCAGTATTCAAGCACAGGTGACTGCCACAGCAACCTCAGTCTATGTCAAAGTGGGAGATAGCGTACAACGTGGTCAAACCTTGCTACGCTTAAATAATCAGGATAATGCTGCGCGTTTAGCACAAGCTCGCGCCAATTTAGCTGCAACGCAAGCGCAAGCCAACCAAGCCCGCAACATGATGCAACGAAAAAAACGTTTGCTCGATCAGGGTTTTATTTCACAAGTGGAATATGAGCAAAGTCAGTTAGATTATCGTGCGCAAATGGAAAATGTACGCGCCCAACAAGCCAATGTCGATATTGCACTAAAAGCCGATCAAGATGGCACGATTACCAGTCCAATTCATGGTGTCATTACCCAACGTCAAGTTGAGCCTGGGCAAACTGTGGCTGCAGGACAAACCTTATTTGAAGTCGTCGATCCGAACCAATTAGAAATTCAAGCGAAATTACCAAGCGACTTACAAGCCGCACTCAAAATTGGTCAAAAAATTGAATATCAACTCCAAGGGCAAGCAAACACATTTAATGCACAAATTAGCCGCGTTTCCCCAGTGGCAGATTTAGCCAGTCGTCAAATTGAGTTTTTTGCAACCCCGCTTGATCGTCTTCCCTCTTTAAGTATTGGGGCATTTGTGGATGGTTATATTTTAGCGAACACGACAATTTCAGGGCAAATCATCCCACTCAATACCATTCACGATATCCAAAACAAACCTTATGTTTGGGTGATTCGAGATCAAAAAATTGCCCGCGTGGATATCACAGTTTTAGAACAGCGCTATAGTGACAATACTGCTGTGATTCAAGGCTTACAGAGCAGTGATCTAGTCAGTCGAGTGGTGTTCAACCCCGATCAAATTCAGCAGCAGGTAATCATTCAAAATAACCCTCAATAAATTGAATTTCATCTCAATGCAGTAGTGCAGATGTCCAATAAATAAAAAATCAGGATCGTTGTTATGTGGTTTACCCGAGTTAGCGTCAAGTATCCCGTTTTTACCATCATGATGATGTTTTGTCTAATGGTGCTTGGCTTGGCTTCATGGCAACGTATGGGCGTGGAAGAATTTCCTGACGTCGATTTTCCGTTTGTAGTGGTTTATACCAGTTATCCGGGTGCATCACCTGAAACAGTTGAATCTGAAATCACCAAGAAAATGGAAGATCAGATCAACACCATTTCTGGACTCAAACAACTGGTTTCACAATCCAGTGAAGGGTTATCTACTATTATTGCCGAGTTTAATTTAGATGTTCCTTCGGCAGTGGCGGCACAAGATGTACGCGATAAAATTTCGTCTGTCAGTGCAGGCTTTCGAGATGAAATTCAAGACCCTGTGGTGGAGCGCTACGACCCAACTGCCAATGCAGTCATGTCGATTGTGTTTGAATCCTCACAAATGTCTTTGCGTGATTTAAGTTCCTATTTAGATCAACAAGTTGTACCGCAACTGCGCACTGTGTCTGGTGTCGGAACTGTTAATTTATTGGGTGATGCACAGCGACAAATTCGGATTGAGGTAGATCCACAAAAGTTAATGAGTTTTGGACTGGGTGTGGATCAGGTCATCAACACGCTCAAAGCTGAAAATATTGAAGTACCTGGCGGCACACTCAAACAAGCCAATAGTGAATTGGTGGTCGAAATCCAATCCAAAGTCATTCATCCTCTGGCTTTTGGCGATTTAATTATTGCCAATAAAAATGGTGCGCCAATCTTTTTAAAACAAGTTGCCACAATTCAAGACAGTCAGGCAGAGCTGGAAACCAGTGCATTTTTAAATGGGCAAACTGCGGTTGCTGTCGATATCTTGCGTAGTTCAGACTCTAATGTTATTGAAGTGGTTGATAACACCTACAAAACCTTAGAACGTATTCAGACCCAACTACCTGTAGGCATGACTGCAAAGGTCGTGGTGGATTCTTCTAAAGGGATTCGTGGCAGTATCCGTGATGTAGCGCGCACCATTATTGAGGGTGCGATTCTGGCAGTCCTGATTGTACTGTTGTTTCTTGGTTCATTCCGTTCTACCGCTATTACAGGATTGACCCTGCCAATCGCCCTACTCGGCACACTCACCTTTATTTGGGCATTTGGCTTTACCATCAACATGATGACCTTACTGGCACTCTCGCTCAGTATTGGCTTATTGATTGATGATGCAATTGTGGTTCGTGAAAATATTGTGCGTCATGCCGATATGGGCAAAGACCATGTCAGGGCTGCTTTGGATGGTACTAAAGAAATTGGCTTGGCAGTTTTAGCAACCACCCTAACCATTGTGGCGGTATTTTTACCTGTGGCATTTATGGGCGGAATTATCGGACGCTTTTTCTATCAATTTGGTGTCACAGTCAGTACTGCCGTACTGATTTCCATGTTTGTCAGTTTTACGCTGGATCCAATGCTTTCTGCACACTGGGCAGAAAAAGCAAATCCGAATAAAAAAACTGGACGGGTAAAACGCTTCTTAAACTGGATTTCTAACAAACTCGACAATTTAAGCCATCATTATGAAAAACTTTTAAAATTAGCACTACGATTTCGCGTTATCACCTTATTGATTGCAGTGGGCTCATTATTTGCAGCACTCGGATTATCCAAACTGATTGGTACGGAGTTTGTACCTGTACCCGACAAAGGTGAGATTCGGATTAAATTTGAAACACCTGTGGATGCCTCACTTGAATATTCACAAGCAAAATTAAAACAAGTAGATCAAATCATCCGTCAACACCCTGAAGTTCGCGCGACTTACGGAGCCATTAACAGCGTGACAGATCGCGGGAAAAATCATGTTAACTTGCGTGTAACTGTCAGCCCGCGTAATGAACGTCAACAAACGCTGACCGAACTCAATAACGAATTTCGCCAGCGTCTACAAAGTATTGCAGGCATCACCATTACCTCTGTCGCATCTGCCGATGAAACGGTTTCTGGTGGGCAAAAACCTGTGATGGTGTCTATTAAAGGCCCTGATTTAGCAGAATTACAAAAAATCTCTGACCGCTTTATGACCGAAATTGCTCAGGTGAATGGTATTGTCGATTTAGAAAGCTCGCTAAAAGCTCCTAAACCTACATTAGGTGTTCATATTAACCGTGTCCTTGCCAGCGATTTAGGGCTATCGGTAAATCAAATTGCCAATATTATCCGCCCACTGATTGCGGGGGATGATGTCACCACTTGGCAAGATGAACGTGGCGAAACCTACGATGTCAATGTTCGCCTTACAGAAAACCATCGCAGCTTGCCGAGCGATGTGCAAAATATGTATTTAACTTCACAAAAAACCGATGCCAATGGACAAAATATTTTAGTGCCTCTAGCAAGTGTGGCGAAGTTTGAAGAAAGTTTAGGTGCAGCGCAAATCAACCGCCGTGATTTGGCCCGTGAAGTTTTGGTCGAAGCTAACACTGCTGGACGTCCTGCAGGGGACATTGGTGCCGACATTCAAAAAATTCAGGATAACTTTAAATTACCCGCAGGTTATAGCTTCGACACTCAAGGCGCCAATGCTGACATGGCTGAATCTGCAGGTTATGCACTGACTGCAATTACCCTGTCTATTGTGTTTATTTATATTGTTTTAGGTTCGCAATTCAACAGTTTCATTCACCCCGCAGCAATTATGGCTTCCCTACCTTTATCGTTGATTGGAGTATTCTTGGCACTGTTTATTTTTAACTCGACCATGAACCTGTTTTCTATTATCGGTATTATTATGCTGATGGGATTGGTCACCAAAAATGCGATTTTACTAATTGATTTTATTAAAAAAGCCATGGATCAGGGCGATTCACGTTATGATGCAATTATAGCTGCAGGGAAAACCCGTTTACGCCCTATTTTAATGACCACCAGTGCAATGGTGATGGGGATGGTGCCACTCGCACTTGGCTTGGGTGAAGGCGGCGAACAAAGTGCGCCTATGGCACATGCAGTCATTGGCGGTGTAATTACATCTACCCTACTCACCTTGGTGGTCGTACCTGTCATTTTCACTTATTTAGACGATTTTAAGAATTTTATGTTACGCCAAACACGTAAACTCATTTCTTAAAATCTCACGTAAAATCACACAATCGCTCGGGCTAAATTTTAACACAAGTTTAGCCCGATTTTTATTGTATAATCTGGCTTTGAAAAAAATCCATTTAACGCTTCATTTTTTAGGACAGTTTCCATGCGCGCGAGTCGCTTTTTATTTGCTACGTTAAGAGAAACCCCAAACGATGCCGAGGTGATTTCTCACCAGCTGATGTTACGTGCGGGTATGATTCGTAAATTGGCTTCAGGTTTATATACTTGGCTGCCAATGGGTGTACGTGTGCTAAATAAAGTTGAAGCCATTGTTCGTGAAGAAATGAATCGCGCAGGTGCTTTAGAAACATTTATGCCTGTCACTCAGCCTGCCTCACTTTGGGAAGAATCAGGTCGTTATGTGCAATACGGTCCTGAATTACTGCGCTTTAAAGACCGCCACGACAATCCTTTTGTACTTGGCCCAACACATGAAGAAGTCATTACCGATTTGGCGCGTAATGAATTAAAAAGCTATAAGCAATTACCAATCAACTTCTATCAAATTCAAACCAAATTCCGTGACGAAATTCGCCCACGTTTTGGGGTAATGCGTTCACGCGAATTTATTATGAAAGATGCTTATTCTTTCCATACCGATCAAGCTTCTTTACAAGAAACCTATGATGTGATGTACGACACCTACTGCCGTATTTTCTCGCGCTTAGGTTTAGACTTCCGCCCAGTACAGGCAGATACAGGTTCTATTGGTGGTTCAGGTTCACATGAATTCCACGTTCTAGCTTCAAGTGGTGAAGATGATATCGCCTTCTCTACCGAATCTGATTATGCAGCCAATATTGAAATGGCTGAAGCTATTTTGGTGGGTGAACGTGCTGCTGCAACGCAAGAACTCAAAATTGTGGATACACCAAACCAAAAAACCATTGCGGAAGTTTCTGCATTTTTAGGCACAAATAGTAACCAATCAGTCAAAGCGCTCTTGGTTCAAGGTGTTGCAGATGAAACAGGTCAAGTGCCTGTGATTGCATTATTCCTGCGCGGTGACCATGAACTTAATGAAATTAAAGCAGAAAAGCATCCACAGATTGCAGCACCACTTACTTTTGCAACCGATGCACAAATTGCAGCGTTAGGTTTAACTGCTGGCTTTGTTGGTCCACAAGGTTTGGTTGAAAAAGGCATAACAGTGATTGTAGACCGTGCTGCATCGATATTGTCTGACTTCGTTGCAGGTGCAAACCAAGTTGATCAACACGCAACAGGTGTGAACTGGGAACGCGATGCACAATATACTGAAGTTTACGATTTACGTAACGTCGTTGAGGGCGATCCATCTCCAGATGGCAAAGGAACTCTACAAATTAAACGCGGTATTGAAGTCGGTCATATCTTCCAACTCGGTACTAAATACTCTGAAGCGCTGGGCTGCAAAGTATTAGGTGAAGATGGCAAACCGTTTACTGTTACCATGGGATGCTATGGGATTGGAGTCACACGTGTCGTTGCCTCTGCCATTGAACAAAATTTTGATGATAAAGGGATTATTTGGCCTGCAGCCATCGCACCATTTGAAATTGCGATTGTACCAATGAACGCACATAAATCACCTCGCACATTAGAAGCAGCAGAAGCACTTTATGCTGAACTTCAAGCTGCGGGTTATGATGTATTACTGGATGACCGTAATGAACGTCCTGGGGTGAAATTCTCTGACCTTGAGCTTACAGGTATTCCGCACCGTATTGTGATTGGTGAGAAAGGTTTAGATGCAGGTACTTTTGAATATAAAGGTCGTCGTGATGCTGAATCTAGCAACCTAACGAAAGAAGAATTACTCATCAAAATTGCCAAATAAGATTGAAGACTGAGTAAAAAAATCCCGCACAAGTTGCGGGATTTTTTTCATTTGGGATTAACAGAATTTCATACCGCCATAACAGTTAGGGGTAACATTTTGGTTTTGTAAAACCTGATTATTAAGTGTTAATCTGGCCGGTTGACCCGTGTAATATCCTGTGTAACTACCAACATCGATATTCATTTTACGCTCGATTGGTGTACCAGCCAATGAACCTAATGCTTCTAACAAACTTACATCTACATTATGCTTATCTTGCATTAACTCAGAAGTTAATGCTTTTGCGACCTGTGGTAGTACTGCAGAAACATCTACCAAATCCGCAGTTGCCAAATAACCTAATTGCACTGGTTCCTTAAACGACATCCACCAACCTTGTTGTGCAATATCTTTTTCATCTGCACCCATCCACTGCACTGGCTTGCTTTGTAAAGATAAATATCCACCTGTTCCTGTCAGAGGAATATTGTGAATCATATTTAGGGCTTGGACAAAAGTAATATCCATATTCAAATTTTCTAATGTAGAACCCTTACTCATTTTAAAGAATGAGTGATCACCAACAGAACCAAACAATAAAGGAGGAAATGTGACATATAACTGGTCTTTTGAAAAGTCAGGTGTTCCATTTACATCACCAGTATATGTCCCAGACTCTGTTGCCGCTAGCGGAATAGAAGCTAATGTTGAACGGATACCCGTAACTATAGCGGACTCCATACGCTGACCAGTCACTACTGTTTCAGGCATCGTAAAATCAGCTCGCATCGATGGAACGGTAATCCCAGTATGTCCTTCTGCGCCAGGTTTACTTGTATAGACACGATCCTGCCCCAACGCAGTCAGTATCCCACTAATTTTTTGGTCAGAGGCATTACCAAATTTAGCTTCTTTAGTAAATGAATGCCCTTGCGTTTGTGCCATTTTCATATAACCACTGAAACTTTTAATCCCGTCATTTGGGTTTTGCACGTTATCTGTACCCAAAGTCAGTAGACCTAAAATTTCTTCTGCACCTAAGCGAAAACCAACCACTTCACGTGTTGACGCACTATTTCCACTAATCGCAAATTCAATAAATGGATTGGTAATTTGTGCACTGGTACCCGCACGTTCACCATTAAACTTGGGACTACCTGTTGAATCATAGGATTCATTCAAACCACTTAACGAAATATTAGAAATATCAATATCACATCCCGCTTTACCACCAATCGCATTATTTACACCGCCACAACCTAATTGTAGCGTTTTAATGTTGGCATTAAGCTCCATGAGTGCATCAACACTCAGCTTATAAAAGTTCAACCCTTGTGATTGATCTGTCGCAGTCATCAGGTTCAAAAGTGCCTGACCTTGTACATGAGATAACTGATCATCATTTAAAGCCTGCATCGCTTGAGCAGAATTGAATGAAAAAGCTGTACTTAAAATAGATGCAACTAAAATTGTTTTTTTCATTTTATTTCTATCCTTTAGCGTGGCGTAATGCCCAATGTGCTGCGCATGGTTCCACCTGTAAGCACGACAGATGCGATTTTCTGCATATTGCCATTGGTAGACATTGCAAAGTCTGTTTTAAAGGGTTGAGCAATATCATTTTTATAATTAAATTTAACTTGATTGTCTAAAGTGACCGTATCTGCACTGACAACAACTTTTCCTTTAACACCTAAATGACCTTCCATTCGATTCAAGTTTGTTGAAGAAGTTTGAACAGTTTCATTATTCACTTGATCTTCATTAATTAAACTAAAATAACTACCTAAGTTCTTCGGATTCGACTTTTCTGTGCTATCTAAACTTCTAAACTTAAAGTTCGCATCAAAAGACAAAAAGTTTGAGTTCGGATTAGTATCGGTAGGATCCACTCCAGGAATTACCAACAATTCACCATTGCCATCTAATTTAAAAGCAATTGTGGTCAACACATCATCTTTCTTAGAGAAATTATCGTAAGGTACAAAGCCACCGCATTTAGTTGATCCTGTGACGCAGTTGTATTTCGAACCTGGTAATTGTCCAATCGCTAACTCTGCTTTTGCTGCAACTAATAAATGATCTGCACGAATATAAATCCCTTCATCTTCATAACCAATCACACCGTCGGACTGAATTAATGCATCAATATTTCTTAAACCAGCATAATAGTTGACAGCTTCACCAGCATGCAGGCTGTCTTGCCCGTCAATTAAGATAATAGAAGTGGTACTTGGTAAGCCTGTTTTTGAATCAATGCCATAACCTTCGGTAGAAACAATAGCGTTATAACCAATTCCAGTTTTGTTCGTTCCATCATAAGGTGACAGATATTGTTTACCCGACAAGGCCACATTGGCATTTAAATTATAAATTGGAATCCCAATACCCCAAGAACCACCATCTCCTGTCAATTCATTTAAAGAGTTGTCAGAAATAATTCTAGCTTTGGCTGCAATAGACTGAAAGTCCATACCACGAACAGCGATCAGTGAGAACTGGTCACCTTCAAGCTTACTCGATAGCAACTGGTTTAAAATAGGACTGGTTGCACCAATGGTATTTTTAATATTTTCATTGACTAAAAAATTGAGGTTTTTCGCTTGTACGGTATTAATATAAATATCGCCAAAATCGATAGAGGCATTTTTATTGTGTAAATTACCTTGTGCATCACGTGTGGTTAGCGGTCTTAAATTCGAAAACTCAACCGCATAACTGCCTTTTCCTGTGTGCCCAATTTCTAAGGTTGTTGGTAATTGCCCTGCAGCCAAGCCTGCCGTATTTTGATTGGTAAAATCAGCAGATAAGCCCAAATGCAAACCACCTTGCCCCACCACAGTATCGTAGCCTGTAACTGCGGTATTTTTAGTTTCAATTACACCATTGACCTTATTCGAAACGTCAAAATTGGCAACATTTTTTTGATGCCCATTAAAAAACAATTTCGCATTGCTTACCGCACCTGATGCACCAAAGCGAATTAAATTTTTATCATCATAACGCAAGTCAATATTGACCCCAGGGTTAGTTGCATTTTGTCGGCTACTAGCAACATCACTCAGGTCTTTCACTCGTCCAAGATTCACAAAATGGTCGGTGGTGCCATTTTTAGTGGTAAAGACCAATCCCTCATCGGCATCAATGTACATATAGCCGTCAGTCGCAAAATTAAAGTTAAAATCATGCATAGATAATTCATGCTTACCTAAACCATGACTAATTTTGGCATTCTGTAACTGGAAGTTTAAATGTGCCGTTTCATTTTGATTGAATAAACCTGCTTTGGTTTCTAATAAAACTTTTAAAGGTGATTTAGTTTCTAAGCCGAACTGACCCAAGCTTTGTGTTTCTTTAGTACAACTATTTCCGACACAGTTTTTTTTGACCAAGTTTAAATCTGCAGTCGATTGAAAAGCATCAATACTCGCATCGATACGCACACCTGCGCCAACATCAGTTTTCCCCACATCTAAAGCAAGCTTACTGATAATAGGCTGGTTATTCTGTCCTTTAATTTCTACATTATGTAAGCCTAAACCCTGTTGAGTTCCAGCCACTAAATCAGGATCATACCAATTGACTTGATTAATCGTGGCTTTAGACATTTCATGGGTGATTACAATACCATCTTGCCCACTTACATCAGACAAATGCTGGTCTGCAATCAGCTCTAAAGCATACACTTGTTGCGCACAAAGTACGCTCAATGTTAATAAATTCAACTGCATTATTTTTTTCATTGTTATTTCCCTATACTGTACTTAATCCTATATTCAACAACGACTTGCTGCTGAACCTGTACAGTTGTAGCTAAATATTTTCACATTGCCAGACATGTGCATATTGCCGTGAATATTTAAGCCCATAAATCCTTTTTCAGCGCCCTGATCAAACAAAGGTACATCTTGCTGAACTAAGTTATAACTACCATCTTGTTGATAATTTCTTCCTTGAAATTTGGTATATACCTCTGAATTTGCATAACCTTCATTTGCTCCCTGCCCTGTACCTGTTTCGATCGCCATGGTTGCAAAACCCAAATTTCTTATTTTTAATGGCTTATCATCATAAAACTTAAGCTGCATTGCCGTTTGTGGGTCATTTTTATGATTAATAATAGTCGTGCCATCTAAAGAAAATTTATCTATTTGTATGGTGCCCTGAATTTGTTTAAATACCAGCCATTTTTTATTGCCGTTATTATCTTCATGGTTATTGGGTGCAATGGCTAAACGACAAAGCACATTATTGTCAGCACAATTTTTACTATAGCGATAATAAACTTCTGTAGGTTTAGTCCCACCATTAAATTTAGAAATATTGCTGAGTTCTAAATTTTCGGCATATTCATGGTTTAACGATAACGTCCAACTGAGGTCTGCTCCACCTTGACCAGTAGCCTGCGTTAATTCATGATTTTCCAGTGCAATTAAATTGGCATGGGTCAAAGGACTACACATCAATGCAATACAAGACAGTTTTTTCAACATGATGATTCTCCTTTTATAGACCTGTTGTTTTAAATTTAAGGTGCTGAATCAGCACACCATCTATTGCAACTGAACCTAGATTCTTAGCAGTACCATCTACACCCTTAAATACAACACCTGTGGCATCCGTATGATCTTTGGCACGCAACATATTATTTGGCAAGCGTTCTACAGTACCAATTGCAATACTACTATGCGTCGCATTACGTCCTTGATACATCGCAGCACTGTCATTGACATTGGCTTTTAGCGGTGTGCCACAACTCACCACATTACAGGTAGAACCTGTAAATGCTGTAGAACCTAAATACCCACCCTTTCCATCTTCATAATTTTGATAAATTTTATTGTAAATTTCAGGAACATTCGGAATACGTGTTACTTCTAGCACAATATTATTGCCCTCAGAACCAACCACAAAAGGCTGATACATATTCCCTAAAACTAAATTGATATTCGGACTGTATAAATACAAACCCTCTGTATCATGAAAAACTGGTGCCAATGAACCATCTATTGCTGGTGTGACCGCCGTTCCATCCAAAGTATCTGATTTCGCTGCTGTACTAATGCGGATCCCTTTACTGTCTAAGTTTGAATCTGTGAAACTTAAATTCGCAGGATTATCATTGGTATTTAAACGCAATACACTTGCCATACCCAAGGTTTGATGATGATTTGGGTTATCCGAGTCTAAAGTCTGAAATATTCGGGTCTGTGAACCATTTAGGCTTAAACCATTGGCAACAAACTGAGTACGTAAACGGTGCTCTTTATCTAAACCAGATTTTGGCGCCCCAGTGCTTGGATCCACCTCTGCACTTGAGTTCAACTGACGTGAAAAAATATCAGTCCAAAAGCCCAGTTTAATATTATTATCACTTTCAGTTGGCGTAGTAGTTGCGAGTGGTGCCTCTAGTGCCAAATAACCGACATCTTTTTCTACATTTTTAAATTGTTTAACTTTTTCTGTGCCTGCACGGAATAACCATGGGTTATCTGCTGAACCCCAGTTAAAGCCTTGATTGCTATAACGACTGCTTAATGAGTTATCACTTTTAGATAAGGCTAAACCATAAATAAAGACATCTGCTTTGGTTCTTAATGATTGCACAGGAGAACCCGATGCAGCAATTGCCGCTGCCTGTTCAGCCGATTGTATAATTTGAGCATAAATTTCTGCCACAGCAGACTTGGCTGTATCTTCTGCAAGTTGACTCGCATTATATTTAGCCCGAATATCAGCCGATGCTGTTTCTTTGATTATTTCAGCCTGTATTAATGTGTCTACTTGTGAGCCAACTTGGTCTGCTCGAGTAAAGTTGCCAAGCCCTTTATAAAAATCAGAATTCAATAAATCATTATTAGCTTCTGCCGACCGTCTTCCATATAAAAGATCAAGCATCTCATAAGTGTTTGTAATAGCATATTCTTTTGCTTTTTTCTCATTCACAAAAAAAGCATTCATATCATATGCTGTTGTCCCATCTTTTGCTAAACTAGCTCCAATCTTTCCCCAAGTACCATCCATATAATCCGCAAGACGCTGATTGTAATAATTCTTGAGCGTCTCATTATTAAAAAAACCTTCACGAACATCAAATGTAAATGTTTCTTTTTTCGCGTCAACATCAGCTTCAATATTTTTAGTATATTCTTGATACAAAGTTGAATATTGATTTGTATAGGTTTGTTCATAAGTTGAACGGTAAGTTTCGTTATATTTATGCTCAGCCTTACCTTTTAAAACACTTTGATTATAAGTATTGTTATAAACCGTATGGTATGCACTTTCTGCCAACTGCACATAATTCTCCCCCGTCGGGATAATACGAATAAAGCCGGTATCATATTGACTAGGGTTTTCTAACCCACGTGTATAGCTCGACCCTGTAGATAGATCATTCGGTTGCTGAAACACCATTTTGAAGTCATCAAGGACTAAAGCAACCCCTTCGCCTGTGGTATTTGACAAAGAGTCATCGGAGAGTGCTTGTAAAGCATAACTCGGATTCGCCAAAAGTAAGCCTATAGCAGTGGCTAAGCAATGCTTACGAAAAGGGTAAGTAATTGCGTGTTCAGTCATCTCGACCTTCCTTTTATCTGATGCTCCGCATCTTTCTTTTATTTATCTATAGCTTGGCTATTTATTTGAGTGTTTTTATCCTTAAAAACGTGATTATGCCAAAGCATTCTCATATTTAATTATGCTGAATATTTATGCAAATGCAAAACAAACTGGCTAAACTGCACAGCTTTCCGATGAATGAAAAAAAGCGAGCAGATTGGCTCGCTTCTTCAACAGAAAAATATGATAGATAGTTATTGCTTATGCTTTAGGCAAAGTCACGCCTGTCTGCCCTTGATATTTTCCACCACGGTCTTTGTACGAAGTTTCACAGACTTCATCTGATTCAAAGAACAGCATTTGTGCCACACCTTCACCCGCATAAATACGCGCAGGTAAGTTCGTGGTATTAGAAAACTCTAAAGTTACATGACCTTCCCACTCGGGTTCCAGTGGCGTGACATTCACAATAATACCGCAACGCGCATAGGTCGATTTACCTAAGCATACTGTCAATACATTGCGCGGAATACGGAAATATTCAACGGTACGCGCCAAGGCAAACGAGTTTGGCGGAATGATGCACACATCTGACTCAATATCGATAAAACTTTTTTCATCAAAGTTTTTTGGATCGACAATTGCTGAGTGAACATTGGTAAAGACTTTAAATTCACGTGCACAACGTACGTCATAACCATAGCTAGAAACACCATAAGAAATGAGTTTTTCGCCATTTTCATCAAAGCGAACTTGGTTTTCTGCATACGGTTCAATCATGCCGTGTTTTTCGCTCATTTCGCGAATCCAACGATCAGACTTAATTGCCATTTATTTTCTATCCAAAATATGAATGTTTAACTGTGCTGTACTTTAACTGAAATCTAAGTTAATGAAAACCAGCCGTTTCCCTCACATCGCTTTTTTAAGTGCAATGATTATTTGTGGTGGACACAACTTTGGCTTTATAGACTCAACAAAGCCGAATAACTTAAAGGAATTGAAAAGCTCAGCAACACAATAGAAGCTGTTTTTTGTAGATTGCACTGATTGAGCCAGCTAATTTTATTTTTAGCGAGCACCGAACCAATAAATGTCCAGAAAAAAGCAATCGGCACGATTAAACATAAAAATGCCAACATGTGTGCCACATAATAGTCTGCTTTTACCCATGCAATCGTTGGGAAAATTGCAGAGGCAAACAACAATGCTTTAGGATTCAGTAAAGTCGCTAAAAATAGCTCACTCGCACGGATCGTAGGTTGATTAAAGCTTTGCTCGACTTTAGCCGTGCGCCATAATTTAATCGCCAAGAAAATAATATAGCCTGCACTGAATAATTTTAGAATGGTGGGCAACAACGGGAGATGAGTAGACACCGTACCAATTAAGGCGCCCCAAAGTGTAATAGAAATCAAATAACCCAATGCTTCTGCTGGAATTAATCGGAAAGATTTGCGGATACCAACCTGAATACCTGATGATGCAAGCAAGGTATTGGTTGGCCCTGGTGTCAATAAAATTGTGATCACCAAACCGATAAAAAACCATGAAATCATGCATTGACCTCACTACTGAATGAGCGCAGATTAAAATAGTTCATTGCAATTGGCAAAAAGTATTTTGTAAGACAAATTCTTGATCAGTTTAACATTTTAAATTTATTATTTTATTCAATCACTTATATAAAAAATATTTTTTAATTAAATGGTAACTTATAAGTCATTTTATCTTAACATTTTTAAGGTATTTAGAGATTAAACACCATTAAATCAGATGCTTGTGTATTTTTTAATCAAAAAAAATAGCTCACCGAAGTGAGCCAAATTTTCAAAATATTGTGACTTAGCTTTTAAAGATGAATCACTCAAAATTTGAAGAACAACAACTGAATGACGAAAACCGCGATCATTCCAAGCTGAGATCCCTCACTAGAAAATACGATTCTGATCTTTTTCAGCTTTAGGCAGTTTTTTTGCAATTTGCTGAGCAATCGCAATGTAACTATCGGCAGCATCATCGCCTGCAATCACTGACGGCGTACCTGCATCGACATTTTCACGAATACTGACATTCAATGGTAAACGCCCAAGTAACGGAATGTCATATTGTTCTGCCAGTTTATCGCCACCACCTTGACCAAAAATTTGTTCTTCGTAGCCGCAGTTTGAGCAGATATGCGTCGACATATTCTCAATTACGCCCATCACAGGAATTTGCACACGATTAAACAGCTCGATGCCTTTCACAGCATCCATTAAGGCAACATTTTGTGGTGTAGTCACAATCACCGCTCCCGTTACAGGAATACGCTGTGCAAGGGTCAGTTGAATATCCCCCGTTCCTGGTGGCATATCAATCATCAACACATCTAAATCTGGCCATAAGGTTTGATTAAAGAGCTGCATTAATGCACCTGTGGCTTTTGGTCCACGCCACGCTACAGGTGTATTGTGGTCACCTGTTAAATGTCCGATGGATAACACAGGCATCCCAAAAGCATCCAACGGTACAAACTGCTCGGCTTCAATCATAGGAGTTTTGCCAGCATTGCCGAGCATGGTCGGAATACTTGGACCATAAATATCAGCATCTAATACGCCAACTTTTAAGCCTAGCTTTTGTAATGCCAAAGCCAAATTTACAGTAGTGGTAGATTTTCCAACCCCGCCTTTGCCTGAAGATACCAAAATTACGTTTTGAATACGCGGATGTTTCGGCACATCGCGCTGTTGTGGCGCAGCTTTTTGAATCGGTGGATTATTCGGATCGGCTTCTTGCATTGAACTTTGACCTGCAGCATCGACTACTGGCGGTAAATGAGATGCTACGGTCTGTGTGGTCGATGTTGAGCAGCTTTCACCTTCAGCATGTTGATGCCCACAACTTTCTTTTTTCTGTCCCGTTTTCTGCTGAATCACATGCATATTCAGTTCTTTAATGCCGCATTTTTCTAAAGCATCTGCCAGTTCATCATGAATTTGTTGTAAATGTGATTTTTCTTCAGGATAAGTATTGATGGTGATTTGCAGAATATCACCTTGCACATTCACTTGAGAAATACGATCTTTTAAGGCATGTTCAGATTCAGGCAAGACATAACTTTGTAGTACGTGCTGAATAGCTTCCTCATTCACCGTATGCGAAGGTGAAAAAACTGATTTAAGTGAAGAAAGCCAAGACATAGATTTACTCCAAAGTTTGGAAATACCGCGATTTTGATAGTGTAACGATAATTCAGTATAAGGTTAAGTCGTGCTTTCACCGAAATACTTAATTCTGAGTGTATTGCTTGGTTTTTGATATGATTTATCGTCAAATGCAGACCAACTCCTTGTTTAGATATTGTATTTAGCCTTCTAGGCGGATTTGAAAAGAATTCATGGAATCCCTTGTGCATCTATGTGCTATCTAAGGTAAAATTGCCCGAATTGCATCGTCCCTATTTGAGAGAGTTATATCCGTGCGTCAAATTTTAGTCACTAACGCCCTACCATACGCCAATGGTCCGATCCATATGGGTCACTTACTCGGTTATATCCAGGCAGATATCTGGGTTCGCGCCATGCGTGCAATGGGACATGACGTGACTTATGTCTGTGCGGATGATGCGCATGGTACAGCAATCATGCTGCGTGCCGAAGCCAATGGAATTAGCCCTGAACAGCAAATTGCCAATGTGCAACAAGAACACATTCGTGATTTTGACGGTTTTGGCGTGCATTTTGATCATTATGATTCAACGCATAGCGACACCAACCGCGCACGTGCCAGTGAAATTTATGTCAAAAATCGAGATGCAGGCAATATTGCCGTGCGTCCTGTTACGCAATTATTTGACCCTGAAAAAGGCATGTTCTTATCAGATCGTTTTATTAAAGGCACTTGCCCAAAATGTAAAGCGGAAGATCAATATGGCGATTCTTGCGAAGTTTGCGGCACAACCTATAATGCGACTGAGCTGATTAATCCAAAATCGACTTTGAGCGGCGCAACACCTGTAGAAAAATCATCAGATCATTACTTCTTTAAATTGCCTAATTTTGGTGAATATTTACAAAAATGGACGCGCGATGAAGGTCGTTTGCCAGTTTCAATTGCCAACAAATTGGATGAATGGTTTGAAAACGGTTTAAATGACTGGGATATTTCACGTGATGCACCATATTTTGGTTTTGAAATTCCAGATGCACCAAATAAATATTTTTATGTCTGGGTTGATGCGCCAATTGGTTATATGTCGAGTTTTGAAAACTACGTAAAAAACAAACGCCCCGACCTGAATTTTGACGATTATTGGAAAAAAGATTCAGACAAAGAAGTCTATCACTTCATTGGTAAAGACATCGTCTATTTCCACGCTTTATTCTGGCCTGCGATGTTAGATGGTGCGGGTTATCGCACACCTACAGGTTTATTTGTAAATGGCTTCTTGACTGTAAATGGTCAAAAAATGTCGAAATCTCGCGGCACATTTATTAAAGCAGAAACATATTTACAGCATTTAAACCCTGAATATTTACGCTATTACTTTGCCTCAAAACTTTCGGATAAAGTTGAAGATTCTGACTTGAATCTTGATGATTTCGTTCAGAAAGTAAACTCTGACCTGGTCGGTAAAGTGGTCAACATTGCCAGCCGCTGTGCGAAATTTATCAACACCAAGTTTGACAACAAATTATCTGCAACCTGTGCAGAGCCTGAACTGGTGCAAAGCTTTATTGATGCGGGTGCCTCAATTGCATCTCAGTATGAAGCGCGTGAATTCTCTGCGGCGATTCGTGAAATCATGGCGCTTGCCGACAAAGCCAACCAATTTATTGATGAGAAAAAGCCTTGGGCTTTAGCCAAAATTGAAGGTGAAGAACAACAGGTTCACGATGTATGTTCTGTGGGGATTAACCTGTTCCGTCAATTGGCGGTTTACTTGGCTCCTGTATTGCCGACTTTGGCTGAACAGGTCCAAGCGTTCTTACAGTTAGATGCTTTCGATTTCGCTTCTCGTGAAACAATTCTGGTCGGTCATGAAATTGCGTTGTTCCAACCACTCATGCAACGTGTTGATCCCAAAGCGGTAGCTGCAATGGTGGATGCATCTAAAGATTCTTTAGCCGCCCCTGCTGAAGCACCAAAAGTGGAAAAGAAAAAAGAAAAAGCCAAAGAGAAAAAAGCAGAACCTAAAGTGGGCGAAGCGGAAATTATCACGATTGATGACTTTGTCAAAATTGATTTACGTGTTGCAGAAGTTTTAGAGGCTGCAACCGTTGAGGGTTCTGACAAGCTGCTTCAATTGACCTTAAATGTGGGTGAAGCTGAACCACGTAATGTGTTTAGTGGTATTCGTGAGTTTTATCAGCCAGAAGACTTAAAAGGCAAATTGGTAGTAATGGTGGCTAACCTTGCACCACGTAAAATGCGTTTTGGTATTTCTAACGGTATGGTACTTGCAGCGGGTAATGGCGAAGGTGTTTGGGTGATTTCACCTGAATCAGGCGCTAAAGCAGGCGATAAAGTGTCTTAAATCTTTTAGAAATATATGAGCCTTAAATTAAGGCTCATATATTGTTTGGTAACTGTCCATTTTCAAGAAAATCTATCATCACGGCATCTTCTAACACTGATAAATAATAAATTTTTAACCAAGAATTATCATGATTTTGGTTATCAATAAACAAACGTAGTATTTGTCTAGCACTACAAGGATCTGTTGCTTGTCTATTTCTAGCTATTGTCCTCATTAAACTTATATGTAAGTCCTTAAACTTACTTTGCATTCTCTCGACCAAATTTAGACTTATAGTATGAGCAATAATAATATCTCTTAACTCTCTATCAATATCCTTAGTTACATCCAACTCAAAATAAGGGTTTCTAGGATCACCTATAAATTCAATCTTAAATACGGTATTTTTACAGTCATCATAATAGGGATGTAGAAAAACTTTAGATTTATTTACTGATAAATAATCTTCTCCCTTTTTAGTTTGACATTTACTACACATTGGCACTAAATTTATGGGTGAGAAAGATAATTCAGGAAATGAATCTTTAGGTAAATAATGATCTAAAGTGTCAGGGGCTCCTTCTTCACCGCATGAAGGACAAAAGTTGAGACCATGATTTGATCTCATATTTCTTAAAATTTGATAAAGAATTTGATCTTCTTTAGGTTTATATAAATTAATTAACGATTTTTTTCTACTATCAACATCTGTTGTAAACATTGATAATTCCAATGGATTAATAAATTCTGGATTACCTTTATATTTTATATAATTTCTCAAATGGTTAATTAATTGGGGTTTCAGTAATGCATAGAAAGGCTTATACCTCTCTCTTTCATCAACAACGTCCGAAACTACAGCAATAGAATCATAATATGGTAATGATATTTTAGTAACCATACTTTTTACCTAATCTCAAAATATCCATAATCATTTCTTCGTTTATTTGCCCTTTAAGATGCTCAAGAAAATATTCTGCACTTACATCTTCCTTCTGAAAGTAGGCTTCTAACCACTCTTCAAATGGTTTTGTTAAAGACTTATCACCAAAAACATAAGTAGAAATTCTTTGCATATCTGCACCGAAAGTTTGGAATGGTGGATTTGAAATTTGCAGCCCCCATTCATTACTATCTTTATAAATATGAACACACCTAGAAGGTATCTCTCTCACTATCGATAAAGAGTGAGTGGCTAAAATAGCTTTTGAATTAAATGGTTTCAAAATTGATTTAAGCAACCCAATAAATTCAATTTCTAAATTTGGATGTAAAAATAACTCCGGCTCATCAATTAAAATGAGACTTTCTTTTTTAAGTTCCCCTAAAATATTTAGAACAATATATGAAAATAGTTTCTGCCCCGAACTCAACTCGATAATTTTATTTTCTTTAATGAACTCAATAGTGCACTTATCATTAATAAAATCCAAGTTACTAAGATTATAAGATCGTTCTAATTTTTTATTTATTAAAATATAATTTTTATTGTTTATTTCTAATATATCATAGTCTCCTTCAATTTCAATTTGAGGTTTTTCAATAGCGATATACTCAAACTGAAAAGCCTTCTTTAAAGTTTCTTGCGCCAGCAAAAATTTGTTAACCCACCAAACTTGATCTCCAAACTGATAATTTTCATACAGCATTTTAAAAATTGCTTTAGTAGCGTCAATTCTAGGAATTTGCTTACCTATACTTATTTTATGAAAATCATCTATGTTCTCATCTTTTGATCTTCTTTCTCGCAAACCAAAATACTTATAACTATCTTTATTTTTTACACTTTTATCCAATACATCAACATAAAATTCCTCAAAAACACTATATGACACTAGAATTAAGTTAGAAAAATTTGGCCTCATATCAAATGGTAAAATTTCTTTTCTCTCTAAGTCTCTAATATCCCCTAATCCAATTTTAAGTATATAGTCTGTTATTATTTTCAATGTATAGCTTTTTCCAATTCCATTTGAGCCGATTAAAACATTAATATCAGTTGGCAAAATATTATCAAAAAAATTAAATTTTATGCTCTGAACTCGATTATCTTTATCAAAATAGTTTAACACAAAATCTTTAATTTCATTTTCCACTCTATCTTCGAATAATTTCCAAGCTTCTTCATAAGCTTTATGTGCTCCTGTATCTCTAATAAGTGAATTAGTAAAAATAATATCCTTACTCAAATCTTGAAATTTTGGTATTTTTTCTATGTTTTTCATATAGCCAGCATCATTGAAAATCTTTAGAACTTCTCTAGTTTCTGTAATTCCCACACTACCAATTAAGGTCTTATAAAAATCTAAATCCGAAAATTGACTAATATATTCTTCATTTGGTATTGGGAATTCACCACTCCATCCTTTATCACATAAACCATCTAAATACTCTGCGCTATAACCTTGATTCTCTATCTTAATTCTAACAGACCACTCTCTATACTCTTTTTCATTCAATACAACAAGCATATTAAATGAGGTTTTTGAGCCATAGTCATCCCAATTATTACTACTTAAGAGGATTTGGTTTTTATAACCATCCACCTTTGATGGATGATTTCTCCAATACTGTTTTGGAATATACTTTATTAAAATCATAGAAAAAACTTTAGACAGAATTTTTCTACATCATAATATTTGTATATACTTTTTTCATCATTTTGAATGATAATTTGACCTTAAAATGTTAAAACAATAATCATCTTGAAATTTATAAGTACCGCCATGATAAAAACAGCACTACTCCTTTCCATCTCATTCTTGAGCAGCGTTCCTTTACTCGCCCACGCAGAAACTAGCAAAACCCTACCAGTCATTGAACAACAAAAACAAGTCTCTGGCTATTACCAATACCAAGCAGGTGATGTACAAATCACAGCCCTGCTCGATGGTACAAACTTTATGTCACCAAGCTTGTTTAAAGACATTCCACAACAAGAAGTTCACGAGATTTTAAAGAAATACTATGCAGATCAAGAGAAAGGCGTACAAACCTCCGTCAATGCCTTCCTCGTTAATACAGGAAAATCTCTAGTATTAGTGGATAGCGGTGCAGCGAGTTGTTTTGGTGCTCATTTAGGTTCAGTTTTAACGAACCTAAAAGCATCAGGCTATCAACCTGAACAAGTCGATACCATTCTACTCACACATCTACATCCCGATCATGTCTGTGGAATCAGTAAAGATGGCGTTGCCAATTTCCCTAATGCGACAGTCTATGTATCTGATGATGAAGCAAAATATTGGCTAGATCCCAAACAAGCAGCGAAACTTCCAAAAGACAAGCAAGCTAACTATCAAGGAACAGTGGAAAAAATTAAACAAGCGATTGCGCCTTACCAAACCAAGCAACGCTTTAAAACGTATAAACTCGGAGATGACATTCAGGGCTTTAAAGTCATTAACACGGCGGGACATACACCGGGACATTTTAGTTATGCACTAAAAACCAAAGGTGAAAATGTGGTCTTTATTGGAGATATCGTACATTCACATACTGTGCAATTTGATAAACCTGAAACGGCAATTGAATACGACATAGACCCGAAAAAAGCGGTTCAAACACGTTTAAAGCAATTTACTAATTTCGCTAAAAATGGACAAACCATTGCCGCTCCACATTTACCGTTCCCCGGCATTGGACATATTTACTCTGCGGATGAAAAAAGCTATCAATGGATTCCTGTACATTTTAAAGATTAAGCTGAACAAGCTGATTCTAGGCAATAAAAAGCGACCTTCTCGGTCGCTTTTTTTTTCTGCATCATTTCATTCCAAAGATCAGTTTTAATCCCAGCAAGGTCATTACCGCCCCTGCTGCACGGTCAAAAACTACCTTAAACTTAATATAAGCCTGACGTGGTTTTTCTGAAGACAAAGCCACAGCAACCAATGAACACCAACCTGCATCAATAAAAAAACACAGAATTGGCAGCACCACATAAAAATAGTTCGGAATTTCTTTAGGCAACAAAGCTGTAAAAATACTCGCCAAGACAATTGCAATTTTAGGGTTAGATAACTGTGTAATTAAACCTGTGGTAAACGCACGGCGCAGTGACATTTGCTGTCCATCTGCAAGATTAGTTTGAATAGGCTCTTTGGCATGCTTCACAATTTTATAAGCCAAAAATAACAGATATAAACCACCGCAAATTTTAAGCAGCAAATATGCCGAAGGCACAGCCAATAAAATAGCCTGCAACCCCATCACCGCCAATAAACCAAAAATTGCGGCACCCATACCCGTGCCTAAAGCCGTAAATAAACCATGCTTACGTGAAATGGCTATCGAATTTTTTGCCACATAAATAAAGGTAGGCCCAGGACTAATTGCCCCCAACATTAATGCCAAAGCAATAGAGCCTAAAATCAATAATGATTCCAAGATAGACCTCAAGATTAGAATAATTTTCAACTATTTATTTTACTTAAAAAACCATAATAGAAGATATAATTTTTTTGATTTATGTTTATAAATTTAAGGATTTTTCAAGCAATTTGATATTTAGTAAAAAACCAAAAATAGAGTAAAAACTCAATTTAATTTTAATATCAAACAGTTAAAACATAGCATATGAACAGTAAAATTTTATTGTGCATCCATTTTTTCTATTAAAGTTTTTTTCTGATAATAATTTATCATCGATTTTTAGCAGAACTTTCATATATTTTTAAAACACATAATCCCATAATAAAATTACGGCTTTAATTTTCTTTAGAATTACAATCGAGGCACATCAGATGCAAAATAAAAGACTGAAAACATTAGACCACTCTAAATCACATCTTTGGATTGTAGGTGGAGGCATAGCTGGTATGGCTGCTGCTGCTTTTGCGATTCGTGATGCTAAAGTGCCAGCTGAACATATCCATATTTTAGAAGAATTGAATGTTTCTGGTGGTTCGATGGATGGTGGACATAATCCACTTAATCCGAACCAAGCATGGGTCACACGTGGTGGACGTATGCTAACTGATGAAACTTATTTGTGTACTTGGGATTTATTTTCAAGCATCCCATCTTTAGAAAATCCAGACATTTCTGTTCGTGAAGAATGTCGTGAATTTAACGAACAAGTTAAAACCAATGCTCAAGCACGTTTGATCGACTCAAATCATATTATTGCAGAAGCTCAAAAATTGGGATTATCAACGCTCAACCGTGCTCAAATGTTACGTCTACTGGCATTAAAAGAAGATCGTATCGGTAGTCGCCGTATTGATGAATTTTTTGATGATGCATTTTTCCAAAGTAATTTTTGGCGGATGTGGCGAACCACGTTTGCCTTTCAAAAATGGCATAGCGCAGCGGAATTACGCCGTTATTTTCTACGTTTCATTCAAGAATTACCACGCATCCATACCTTAGCAGGTGTGAAACGAACTAAATACAATCAATATGATTCAATGATTCATCCTCTACAACGCTGGTTGGTGGAACAAGGCGTTGATGTTCGTTTCGGTAGTTATGTCACAGATGCAGACTTTGTCGAAGATGACCAAACGAAGGAACGTAAGGCAACCCAACTTTATGTCAACATTCCAGAAGGCACTGAACAAATTCAACTGGGCGAACATGATCTAGCGCTCTTTACTTTAGGTTCGATTACGGCTGATTCACGTTATGGCGATAAATTCGATGTTCCTGAGCTGATTCGTGATCGACAAGATCATGGCTGGCGTTTGTGGGAAACATTGGCTCAAAAAGCTCCTGATTTTGGTCGTCCAATGACCTTCTATGGCAACATTGATGAGCATAAATGGAAATCCTTTACGCTCACCATGCATGATGATGTGCTGCTAAAACGGATTATTGATTACACAGGAAATGAACCGGGTACTGGTGCACTCATGACTTGGTTTGAATCTGGTTGGCATCTATCTGTGGTCGTTCCAGCTCAACCGCATTTTGCTGACTTACCAGAAGGTAAATTCACCTTATGGGGTTATGGTTTTGAAATTGACCATATTGGCGATTACATTAAAAAACCGATGAGTGAAGCGACGGGTCAAGAGATTTTAATTGAGTTGATTCATCAACTTGGTTTCGATGACATCTTGGATCATGTGTTGGCACATACCGACATTACCACAGTAATGATGCCTTATGCTTCTGCCCTATTTGCATGTCGTAAAGCAGGTGATCGTCCATTGGTCATTCCAGAAAATGCGGTCAACTTTGCTTTCTTAGGTCAATTCGTAGAGCTTGAAGATGATGTGGTTTTCACTGTGGAATATTCCGTACGTTGTGCCATGATTGCCATTTATCAGCTCTTAGGTGTCGAACGTGAAATTCCAGAGATTTACAATGGTTTACTCGATCCTAAAGTTGGCTTAAATGCTTTGGAAGCAGTTTTTCATTAAATTTTAAAAAGCCATAGGGTAAATTGCTGCCCTATGGTTATTCAACTTATTTTGATAAAACGATCTTTGTACACGACAAAAAAAGATAACTCATTGAAATAATGGCATAATACTTGTTTTCTAACGACGAATATGATGACACATTTCAATGAGTTACATCTCATCTTAAACAAATATCTAAAGTGAAACAAGTCACATGTAAAATGTTTTACACTGATTATGCTTGCATTAATTGTAAAACAGAAATGTAATCTTTCTTCTGCATCTAAAGCCTTACCCATCACGTGCTTACCACAATCATTTTATCGACGTATACAACGCTTCTTTGCAGATCAGTATTTCGATTATCGTCAAATTTCTCAGTTAATTTTCAATATATTTTATTCGATAAAGTCCAATTAACTTTGGATAGAACCAACTGGAAATGGGGAAAACGAGTTATCAATATCTTGATGTTAGCTATCGTCTATCGTGGAATAGCGATACCTATTGTTTGGACATTGCTCAATGAGCCAGGCCATGTGGAACAGATTTCCCCCCGCTGCGGGTTCAGAGTTCAGTGTACTTAAACCTGACAATCCCACAGGAAATTTTACCAAAGTCGTTCAACGTATAGCGGTACGTATCACCATTGATCCGAATCAAAAAGGGATCGAAAATCTACGCCCTGGTATGTCGGTGATCACGTCGGTGGATACCGACTCATAAACCTACACTGACATTCTCAATCAAATACATTTACAATGTGGTCAAATTCATTTCTCGTTCGCAAAAAATGTTTGATCACATTGCTTTTCCTACCCCTTATCAAACATTAGAACTTCCCCAGCCTGTTCAACTAACCATCAAACGCCTTGATCAGATTCATCCCCAGATTTCGGGCAACAAGTTTTTTAAACTTAAATACAACCTCTTGGCAGCACAACAGCAAGGTTTTTCTCAAGTCCTCACTTTTGGCGGTGCATTTTCCAATCATATTGCAGCAACGGCTTATGCAGCTCAACGCTTTGGCTTTCAAAGTATTGGCATCATTCGTGGTCAAGAACTTGCGACCCAAGACTTAAATCCTACCCTACAAACAGCGCAAGATTTTGGCATGCAACTGCATTTTGTTAGCCGAGCCGAATATCGTCTGCGCCATGAAGTGGAATATTTACAACAACTTCAACAGCAATATCCTCAAGCCTTTATTATTCCAGAGGGTGGAAGCAATTCCCTTGCCATTCAAGGGACACAGGAAATCCTCTCCCCTGATGATTTAGAAAATTATGACGTAATTTGTTGTGCTGTGGGTACTGGTGGAACAATTGTGGGCATCATTGAAAGTAGCTCGGAACAACAGCAAGTTTTAGGATTTTCAGCCTTGAAAGGTGATTTTCTCAAACAGGACATTCAACAATGGACCGATAAAAGCAATTGGTCTTTAACCGATGCCTATTGTGGTGGCGGCTATGCCAAAACTACACCTGAATTATTGAAATTTATTCAAAATTTTGAGCAAAAATATCAAATTCCACTCGAACACATTTATACAGGTAAAATGATGATGGGACTTCTTGATTTAATCCAGCACAATCATTTCCCTGCCCACACTCGAATCCTGGCCATTCATACAGGTGGCTTGCAAGGAAAGCTTAAAGCATATTAAAACCCCCACAAATCTTTTATAATTGTTCGCTTTTCGTCTACCGAGTAATACTCATGGTTCATCAGGTTGATGTTGTTGTTTTAGGTGCGGGTGCATCGGGGCTGATGACTGCTTACATGGCAGCACAACGTGGTCGTAAAGTATTGGTGCTAGAAAAAGCCAATAAAGTGGGCAAAAAAATTCTGATGTCGGGTGGTGGTAAATGTAACTTTACCAACTTAGAAGTCGAGCCAAACCATTATATTTCACATAATCCACACTTTGTCATTTCTGCACTCACCCGTTATACCAATTGGGATTTTATTGGTTTAGTCTGCGAATACGGCATTGAATATGAAGAACGCAAACACGGACAATTATTCACTTTAAACGGCGCTAAAGAAATTTTAGCCATGCTCTTAGCCGAATGTGAAAAAACCAAATTGGTCGATATTCAAACCAATTGTGAAGTCAAAGCCGTGAATGCGGTAGATGATCAAGGTTTTCAAATTGCAACGACTTTGGGTTATTTCCAAGCAAGCGCTGTGGTCGTAGCAACTGGCGGTTTATCTATTCCAACTTTAGGTGGCTCTGGAATTGGCTATGAAATTGCCAAACAATTTGGTCATCGTGTTTACCCGACCCGTGCAGGTTTAGTGCCTTTTACCTTCTCAGACAGCTTTAAAGAAGTCACTACACGTTTAAGCGGTAATGCGGTGGATGCGACTTTATCAAATTCATTGACTAGTTTTACCGAAGCATTGCTATTCACCCATCGCGGTTTGAGTGGGCCGAGTGCCTTACAGCTTTCTAATTATTGGGATGTCGGACAAAGTTTTAAAATTAACTTTTTACCTTACTTAGAACTCTATGACTTTTTTAAAAATAAAAAGCAAAGCAGTCCTAAAGTTTTACTGCGCACCTTACTCAGCGAGCATCTGCCAAAAAGTGTAGTGGCTGAATTACAGCAACTGATTTGGCCTGCACTCTCTGAAACGGCAATTGGCAATATCAGTGATGAAAAGCTAGAACAGATTGCAGCACGTTTAAATGCCTTTGAAGTCAAACCATCAGGCACAGAAGGTTATCGTACTGCCGAAGTCACTTTAGGCGGAGTCGATACCCAAGAAGTTTCCTCTAAAACTATGGAAAGTAAAAAACAAAAAGGCTTGTATTTTGTTGGGGAAGTTTTAGATGTAACGGGACATTTGGGCGGCTATAATTTCCAATGGGCGTGGTCATCTGCACATGCAGCATCGGAGTATGTTTAAGTTTGCTTTTAGATGAAACATGCAAACAAATGAATGTGATAAAAATGATTCTAGTCTAAACAGAATAATATTGATCTTGCCGATCAAATTGCAAAATGACAAAAGCCAGTTTTTTCTAAACTGGCTTTTTCTTTAACACCGTCACGTACTATAAAGACTTAGCAATACGTGAATCCTGTTATTTTATTCTAAATAATCGGTACGAAATAATACCAATTTTGGCGTATTTGCCAAACGTGATTCAGTTTGCTGCATTTTAAGCACCGCATTTTGTTGATGCATAGGTAACGAATTTGCCACTTGAACTTTTAAACTGATACGTAATTTGTTTAGCATATTGATTTCTCTCATTATTGTCATCCTTGCGCGAATTTTAAGACTCAAATATTTCAGCTTGGTTAAAACCCAAGTTTTTATTTTTCCCTTAAACCCTCATCAAGCTTTCCAAGCGATTAATCTGATTTATCCAAATCAGTCTTTGGCTCATTCCTGCCAAAGTTGATTAATTTTTAACATAATTTAAGAACTTGGTCTATCCTCTTTTGGATGATTTTTCTCAACATTTTCAGTTGGTTTTGCGGTGGCTTCTGGCTTGGCAAAAACAAATTTATAGGCTGCAACAAAAAAGCCTATGGTAATACCTGCAATCACAATCGGTGCAAAGAATTTATTAGGTGCTTGTTTTGACATGCTGCACTCCTGTATCAACCTATTTTTTCTATTCAGGGAAATCTATCCATAAAACAAAGATCGACCAGCACGGGTCTGATCGATCTTAATCATTCAACGAAACTGCTGAACAGGTTATTTCGGGTCATTATTTGGTGTTTGATCCACATCAGGTTCTGCTTCACCTGTAGAACCAAAAGGTTTATTTACAGGTGGATGTTCAGGATCAACCTTTAAGGTATCTGGCACTGCATGATCAGTTGCCGCTTCAGGTGTTGTAGTCACATCACTTACAGACGCTTGCGGCTGCTCAGATACAATAGGTGTCATCACACTTGATGCTGACGTTGCCGTTTCTGTCTTGTGCAAAGGATTCGGTTGATTTGCCTCACGTTTAGCTTTATCAATCAAATCAGTTAACACACGCTCTGCAGGTTGACGACCACCTAAACCAAAGGCAAGTGCGAAAGCCACTGCAACAGAACCGAGGGTTAAACCAAAAGCCAAGTTCACAATCGAGTCTGCAATACCCATCGCGCGTAAGCCCATGGCAACCACCAAGCCCATAATTAAAATACGGACTAAGTTTGCCAACCAACGCGAGCTGTTATATTCACCGCGCTGTACCACTTTGGCAACCAAATTCGCAAGCCAGAAACCCACCACCAAAATGACAGCACCCAACAGGATATCTGCACCAAATTGGATAAACATGGCAATCAAGCCGCTGACTTGATCAAAGCCCAAACGGTTCGCCGCTTCAGATACCGCAAATAGCATGGTAAAGAATACGATCAGATAACCAACCACACATGAAATTTTAGTCGTACCTAAAAAGCGCTGTAAGTCGAGTTTGGCAGGAATATCATCGACTCCTGTGCCTGCAACCACTTCCACCACAATATTGGCTACAAAACGCGACACCACATAAGCCAAAATAAGAATCAGACCTGCCGCAATAATATGCGGGATCGCATTCATAATTTCATACAACATGGCAGTCGCAGGCTGAGAAATAGCTTCAATGCCAAGTGCCTCAAAACCAATAATCAAGGCTGTGATGATCACCAAGGCGAAAACAAACGAACCGAGTAATTTAGGTAAATTTGAATTTTTGAAGATGCCAACTTTTTCAGCATGCTGTTGAATATTCAAGCTACCCAATAAACCTTCGACAATGCCACGAACAATTTTTGCCAGAATGTATCCTACAAAAACAATCACGCCTGCAATGAAGATGTTCGGTAAATACAGCACAACTTCATTCACCATGTTTTGCACAGGGAACAACAGACCGTTTAAGCCTAAAATTGACAGCACAATTGGCAAGAACAGCAATAAAATCAGCCAATAAACAATTTCACTGATATTTTGACTTAAACCACTCACACCGACATCGGCACTGAGTTTTTCATCCAACTGAGTACGTGCCAACAGTTTTTGCATCCCCACTTTAACCAGATTTGCCAAAATCCAACCAATAAAACCAACAGCAACAGCAGCCAGTAAAGAAGGAATAAACAATAAGAACTGCTGAATCATATTACTGAATGGCCCACTGACACTGGTCAGATTCAACACGTTCAACGCACCAATGACTGCAATAATTAAAATTACCCAAAACACGACCCGTGACACAATCACTTCAATATTTGAACGATGCCCCGTTGCATTTGATAATTTTTGATCGGTGCCTAATTTTTGTAGAACCTTTTTAATTCCACCCGCGACCAATAATGCAATCACCCACCCGACAAGTAAAATTGCGACTGCAGCTAAAATGGGTTGAAATTGCTCCCAATAATACATGGCATCAAAAGCTCTGCCATGCAGGTTCCCATTAAAATAATCATTCATCTTGTTTAATCCTCATGGTGATTAGATTCATTTTTAGGTTTGCACCACGGCGCAAAACTGCTTTTTATCGATTCAAATTATTGAGTAAAGCTCTACCCACCATAGAATTTGCATATTTTTTATTCAACCTTGGGATGCAGAATCGCAACAATTCTACAAAGGAGGGATAATAAACCTTGCGAAAATCCACAAAAAAGCCCTGCATCTAGGCAAGGCTGAATTTGTAAATACGATTTTTTGACGCTTAGGCTAAACTATCGATCTGTTGCTGTTGCAGTATTGCTGTCCTCTGCACGTGCTTCATCTCCAGCTGTGCCCGTTGTCGTGCTATTTGGCGTTGCTTGTTGTACGGTTGGATTAGGATGTCCAGGAGGTGCTTCGCTCGGACTCGGATTGCGATCCGCCATCATGTAAATCAGCAATGCCAATAAAAAGATTCCCACCAGTAGAAGCATATAGACTGGAATACGTTTTTTTCGCTTAATGTCTTCAGCTGAGTTTACATGAGGTGGTTTATTGAAATCATGCGGCATGTTCCCCTCACTTATGTATTTATCTGATGAATTTTCATACTAACAAGCTCCTCACGCTTATTGTGTGACAATACATAGCAAGATGGTGAAAAGATGTAATATACCTCAAGTACCACCTATGTTGCCCAATATCGACAAAGCTGCCTCTCACGGGGAAATGCGCTATAATCACGTACCGTTTTTTTGTGTACTTTGAACTTTATGGCGTATCGTCAACAAAGTGTATCGCTTGATCTTGACACTGACGTCACTCATCAATGTGCCTTGCACTATACCCGTGATGGGCATCTCATTGGTATTATTGAATTTAGCAAGCCCAGCTATCTGCTCAAATGGGGCGATTTGGAATATTTCCGTCGTCGTACCGAAGAATTTTCGGTCATGCCATTTCCAGATTGTGTGAATGCCATGATCATTGATATTCGCAACATTGCTGCATTTCTGGATAATGAAGTGCCAATTTTACCGTGGCGCTTACTTGAAGAAGAATGTCCTGTGCGTTTGGTGGTTCCTCAAGAGCGCTTAGAGCATTATGCAGGTTTTTTTGAACCGACTTGGCTAAGTAGCGATGTCGATAGCGCGATTCAGGAAATCCGCGAATATATGGATATGTTTGTGCACTAATTTCTTTGAAGAGTCACTTTCAAGCATTGCGTTCAAAAGTTGCTTTCAAAATTGAATCGCACCAAGCAAAAACCTCATCTGCAGCGTTGTAGATGAGGTTTTTATATGAATGGTGAAGATCACCTCAACAACCAATTTTTAGCGAATTGTGAAAATACATTTATTTTCAAAACTCGATTTAGGCAGCCACAAAACCTGCTTAAAACGCACCTGATCTATGCCAAAACTTCGCATTTTCTTAGATGTATAGCGCTTGATATTTTTCATATTCAGGAGTCTGCCCTGCAATGGTTGAGCTTTGCTGAACTTTAATTTTCTGAAAAAAAGCGGTTTCCTTTGCACGGATTGGGCCAATATATTCATTATACATTTGTTCCATTTCGGCACTTTCAAATTGCATTTTTTGCAAACTGCCACCATGCCAACCCAACTGACTACGCAAGTTTAAATATTTTACTTTGCCCGCAGGAAACACATAATTGGCACAAGAAGAAAAGCAATACTGCGCAACTTCTACATTCAGTTGATGGTCAAAGACCAAATTGCCCAAATCAATACCTAAGCCGATCTCGCCACCCCGACTGTTGATTTTTAAGGTATCAATTTTATCTGACTGTTTAAGTAATTCCGCTGCACGTGCATTGGCTTCAGGGCTAAGTGGCCCATCATAAATGAGCACATGGTCTTGCACAGCGACCTGAGTTTCCACCGTTTCAGCCTGTACGGTTTGTGCGACTGCAAACATCAGCCCTGCACTGGCTATACATTTAAACAGTTGATATTTGAATAGTTGTATCACATCCTCACCAATAATTTTCAACTGCAATATTACCTTCCCCGCGGCGGTTCATGCTTAAACCACGCGCTTTTAAGGCTTCTTTGGTGTCATCGACCATGGCAGGGTTACCGCATAACATCACATGACTGGTTTCAGGGTTGAGTACACTGCCTGCAGCCTGTTCCAATTCGCCATTAGCAATTAATACAGGTAAACGATCATGCAAAGCAGCATGCGGGTCGCGGGTGACAATTGGGATAAATTTAAAGCCCGAATGCCCTTCGCCAAAAGTTTCGGCAATTTCTTGAATTTTATCGACATAAGCCAATTCGGCTGCGCTGCGCACGCTATAAACCAAATAAATATGTTGATATTTTGTCCATGTTTCAAAATCTTGCAGCATGGATAAAAACGGTGCAAGACCTGTACCTGTGGCCAGTAACCATAAATCGTGTGGCGCAGGCAATTGATAACGCGCCAAGGTCAAAAAACCATACGGGATTTTTTCCAAGTACAGCTCATCGCCCACTTGAAGGTACTGCAAGTTAGAAGTAAACGCACCATCTGGCACGACAATTGAAAAAAACTCTAAAGTTTCATCAAAGGGTGATGACACCACCGAATAAGCACGTACCACCAATTCATCATCCACTTTTAACCCGATACGTGCAAACTGCCCTGCGGTAAATTTAAAGTGCGCAGGACGAGTCATGGTGAAGCTAAACAAGGTGTTGGTCCAACGATGAACCGAAAGCACTTTTTCTAAAGTAAATTTTTCAATTGACATGATTTGAGCGTGGCATGAAAGACTGTGCTCATGTTAGCATGTCGGGGTAATTTATGAATATTTTTTAAATGTTAAGGCTTGATTCATGCGCATGACTTTACGCCAGTTGGCGGTTTTTGTAGCAGTTGCCCAAGAAGGGACAGTAACCAAAGCCAGTGATGCCGTTAAGCTCACCCAAAGTGCTGCAAGCATGGCCTTAGCAGATTTGGAAGATGGCTTGGGTGCTCCACTGTTTGACCGTTTGGGTAAGCGTCTACAACTAAATGATTTGGGTCGTTTTTTATTGCCACAAGCCTTAGAAATTTTGGGTCGTTGTGAAGCATTTGAGCAAGCCGCTAAAGGTGAGCTGCAAAGCATCGATTTGCGTTTAGGCGCAACTCTCACCATTAGTGACTATTTGATGCCTGATTTAATGGCAGACTTTTTGCAAATTCAACCACAGGCGCATTTACAATTACAAGTGGGCAATACCCGCCAAATGATTGAAGCTGTGAATCAGTTTCAGCTAGATTTAGCCTTGATAGAAGGCTCTTGTCACTTACCACAACTCCAATGTATTCATTGGCGTGATGATGAGCTCGCAGTGTGCTGTGCGCCAAGTCATCCTCTAGCGCAGTTAAACCGTGCCTTAAGCATTGCAGATTTTGAAGATGCCGAGTGGATTTTACGTGAAGAAGGTTCAGGTACCCGTGAAGTATTTGACAATGCAATTTTAAAAGACCTGCCTGATGCCAATATTCGTTTAACTTTGGGTCATAACGAAGCGATTTTAAAAATTGTCGCAGGTGGAATTGGTATGTCGTGTATTTCACGATTGGCGATTGAACCTTTACTAGAAAAAGGTCAATTGGTGATTTTAGATACACCTTTCTGGCAACTGACGCGCCCGTTATTCATGTTGGTGCATCGTCAGAAATACCAAGGGCCTGGCTTAAAGGCATTTATGAAGTTTTGCGACGCGAAATAGTTTATAAAAGAGTACCGATGATGGTACTCTTTTTTTAGCGATTAAACTGACTCTCACACGGTATGCCGTCACCATCACCGTCCATTTTAGTATTTGGACAATTTCGTATAAAGAATAATGCTTCTTCGTAAGACGTCATTTGACTACAGTGCTCACGCCCATCACAAGTAAAGTTCTGTTCAACAACAGGAACTTCTACTACTTTTTGTACTGATAAAGCTTCAGGCTGACTATTTTGCCAAGCTTGGTACTTATTAAATACTGCATAAGCCAAGCCGAATATAATCAATATACCAATATAATTAACAAAATTGGATGAGTTATTTTCAGACTTCTGCTGTCTTTTATGATTCTGCTTTGTCGTATGAATTGCCCTTGATTGAGGCGTATGCCTTTCGACTGCAACCTTAATATCTAGACGGACGATATTATCTGCTTTGAACTTGCCATTTTCTTCTACTTTACGAAATTTTAGATTTTCTCCCACTTTTGGTGGCAGATTTTTATTGGGAAAATCTTTAATATGAAAAAACAAATCTTTTGGCTCTCCTTCTATTTGAATAAAACCAAAGCCTCGTTCTTCGTTATAAGTTTTTATTTTCCCTTCTAAAAACATAAATTACTCTTTACACGTTAGTTTTTGATTATTGTATAAAAAAAGAGACTGAAATGCCCCTTTCTATTCATGAAAATATTTAAAATTAACCCTTTAAGTTCGATAACAATGCAGACGTAATCGAGGTATTTGCAGCAACCGCTTTGGCCTTTTTCGCTTTTTTGGATTTATCTTCTACAGGTTCAATATTAATGGCTTTATAACGATCACCATTTTGAACCACATTAAATTTAACCCGATCATTGCGCTTTGGATCGCCTTCAGCCGCAGAAAAATCCGAGATATGGAAAAACACTTCACCTTCAGGTGCGACAATAAATCCATAGCCTTTTTCGGCATTGTATTGTTTGATTTTCCCTTGATATTGTTCAGATTTCATGGCTTAACCTTTTACGAGCTGCACTATATGTGAGTATATAAAAAAGAGACAGTTAATGCCTCTTTTTTACCAACATTCAGCTTAATCTTTTTGGACTGAACCAAAAATTTTATCGCCTGCATCACCCAGGCCAGGCACAATATAACCATCTTGGTTTAAACCTTCATCAACCGATGCAGTAAAGATCACCACATCTGGGTGCGCGGCTTCTACACGTTGAATGCCTTCTGGCGCTGCAACCAAAACCATCACACGAATGTCTTTACAACCACTGGCTTTGAGCAAATCAATCGCTGCCACTAAAGATGAACCTGTGGCAAGCATAGGGTCAATAATCATCGCAATACGGTTTTGTACATCTGGTACTAATTTTTTGTAGTACGTACGCGCTTCTAAAGTTTCTTCATCGCGTTCCAAGCCAAGTACAGACACTTTGGCACTTGGAATCAGGTTCAAGAAACCATCTAACATGCCAATACCTGCACGTAAAATTGGCACAACCGTAATTTTTTTACCCGCAATACGGTCTACAGTGACTGCACCATTCCAACCCGCAATTTCGTGCTCGACCACTGGCAAATCTTTAGTCGCCTCATAAGTCAGCAACATGGTCACTTCTTGTGCTAATTCACGGAAGTTTTTGGTGCTGATGTCTGCACGACGTAATAGCCCTAATTTATGACGAATAAGTGGATGACGGATTTCATGAATAGCCACGGGAGAACACCTAAAAGGAAAGAAAAGCAAATATCCTTTTATTATATGCTGTTTTTATTGTGTATATAAACCAAAAAGCCTTCAATTTATGAAGGCTTTTTGACTGAAAGTTAAACTTCTTTCAAATTATTGCTGTGACAGCATGAAATGGATGGGTGACAAAATTTCAGCTTCAAGTGCCATTTTGATAATTGGGTCTGGATAAACACCAATCACCAATACCGCTAAAGCTGCAACCAATACCATAATACCGCCCACTTTTTGGCCCCAATGATCAACAGCGTCCATTTTTGGTTCATCTGGCGGTGTCATATACATCACCACCATAACGCGCAAGTAGTAGTACAAACCAATACCTGAACCTACGATGATCATCGCAGCTAAGAACCAGTGCTGAGTCGTTACCGCAGCCATCACCACCAAGAACTTACCAATGAAGCCTGCAGTTAATGGAATACCTGCAAGAGAAAGCATCATCACGGTTAAGACAGCAGTCAATACTGGACGACGCCAGAACAAACCACGGTAGTCAGCCAAGCTTTCTGCTTCAGCTACGTTGTTATACGGGCTAGACATTAATGCGACTGCACCAAACGCACCAATAGTGGTTAAGACATAAGTAATCACATAAACGCTGACATTACCCAAGCTTGCATAAGTCATGCTGATCAAACCAATCAACAAATAACCAAAGTGTGCAATTGATGAGTAAGCCAAAATACGTTTCAAGTTCACTTGACGTACAGCAAGGAAGTTACCCACCAAAATTGAAAGCACGGCAATAATGGTCATGATAGTTACAATCGAGTCGATCAGGATTGCCCCTGAACCCAAAATGTAACGCACGAACAAACCAATGGTTGCTACTTTCGCTGCAGTCGCAAGGAAGGTTGCGATTGGTGCAGGCGCACCGTCATAAACGTCTGGTGTCCATTTGTGGAATGGTGCCAAAGACAGTTTAAATGCCACAGCAAAGACAATTAAGCCTAGACCTAAAATCACCAATGGCTGTTGGATATTTTGCATTAATGCTTGAACAGAGTCATAGAACGACAATGAACCTGTGTACGCATAAATGTACGCCATACCCATAAGCAACATTGCTGATGCAGTTGCAGACAATACTAAGTACTTCACGCCCGCTTCTAAAGATTTAGAACGCTGGTGGGTATATGCCAATAAGCCATAAACAGGAATTGACATTAACTCAAGGCTAATGAAGAACGATGCATAGTGCGAACTTGACACCATCAACATAGCACCCGCTACAGAACATAACATCAAGATGTAAAGTTCTTCGCGGTTGTCTTTATAGGTCTCAATATAAGCATGAGACAAAGTAGAACATGCCAATGCTGCGATCAGAATCACCAGTTGATATAACAAGGTGAACGGATCAATCATAAACATACCCATCACGCTGGCAGGAGCAAAGTTCCCACCAAACATCATGAGTAAAAGGTAAGCCGCAGCGAGGTTCAAGCCCACCACTGATGCTGTAGCAATTAAGTTATGGTTACGCTTAATTGCAGTAAGGATCATCACGACAATCGCAGTTAAAGCCACGATCATCACAGGAGCTAAAGGCATAAGCTCAGAAAATGACATTGTGAAGTTCATGGCTTATTGGATCTCCACATTTTCGAGTTGAGCTGTTACTTCTTGCGTAACTTCAACTACTTCTTGAACTGGGATGTAGCTATTTGCTAACCACGCCATACTTGAATTTGAAATATCAAGGAAGGTTTGTGGATACAGACCAAGCCATACTAGACCCAGCGCACAAATTGAAAGAATCACAACTTCACGTGCATTTAAATCTTTTAACGGATTTGCATAGTGCTGTTTTTGCTCTTCATTTGGTACACCAAACAAAGCTTTGTGAATCAGGATTAAACCGTAAACACCTGCAAAAACTAAGCTGATTGCCGCAATAATTGTGAAGGCTGGGAACTGTTCAAATGAACCCATCAAAATCAGGAATTCACCAATAAAGTTACCTAAACCAGGAATACCGACTAACGCAGCCACAAAGAACATGAGGAAGAATGAAAGGTATTGGAATTGACCACGAATACCGCCCATTAAACGCATGTCACGTGTATGTACGCGCTCGTAAATTTGACCACACATAATGAACAGAGCTGCAGATGACAAGCCATGTGCCAACATCATGATCATTAAGCCTTGGTAAGTCAGGATATTACCTGCATAAATTGCAAGTAATACGAAGCCCATGTGCGAAATTGAGGTATAGGCAAGTAAACGCTTCATATCGGTTTGCTGGAAAGCACACCACGCGCCGTAGAACACACCAATTAAACCCAAAATAATGGCGATGTCTGCAAACTGAGCAGAAGCCGCTGGGAAGAATGGAATCACGAAACGTAATAAACCGTATGCCGCAGTTTTAATCAAAATACCTGCAAGGTCGACAGAACCCGCTGTAGGCGCTTGTGCGTGTGCATCTGGTAACCAACCGTGTAATGGGAAAACTGGAAGTTTTACCGCAAAACCGATGAATAAACAGATCATGAAGGCATAAGCGACTGCTGGTAATTGTGCGTCAAGTGTATTCGCTACAGCCAATAAATAGTTGTAGTTGAATGAAATTGTACCTGACATCATGTATCCGTAGATCACTAGACCTAAGATACCAATCAACATGATTAAACCAGCAACTTGCGTATAGATAAAGAATTTGGTTGCAGCGTAAACACGTGAACGACCATTTGAACCTTTATGACCCCATAACGCAATCAGGAAGTAGATTGGTACAAGCATCATCTCCCAGAAGAAGAAGAACAGGAACAAGTCAATCGCAAGGAATACACCAATTACCCCACCCAAAGACCATAAAAGGTTAAGGTGGAAGAAACCGACGTTCTTTTGAATCTCACCAAATGAACAGCCTACCGCTAAAATACCCAGTAATGCGGTTAAACCCACCATGAGTAAAGATAAGCCATCCACCGCTAAGTGAATGTTGATGCCTAGGGTTTGAATCCAAGGCAACATAAATTCAGCCGACCAAGTTGGAACTTGAGCGCCTAATTCATAGTTATAGCTAGCACCTTGCCACAATGCGACAGTTAAGCCCAAAGTAACGAGCATGCCCACTAAAGCAATGTAACGCGGTAATTTATCGTCGAGTTTATCGACCAACCAGCAAATAAAACCTGCAATGAACGGAACAAGGATCAGCGCGGGTAGAATTAAATTGTTTGGAGTATCCATCTTATTTCCCCACGACCTGAATCACGATCAAGATCATTAGTAAGACCACCACACCAAGTGCCATACTCGATGCGTACTCACGTAATGAACCAGTTTGACGTGAACTTGTGAAGCTATGACCACCTTTCACCAGTGCAGGCAGTACTAACCACATACCATCCACTGGATCACGACCTAATAGTTTGGCAATCAGCAAGTATGGTTTTACAAATACGATGTCATACAACGCATCGAAACCAAGTGCATTACGGCAAATATTGGCAAGACCCGCACCCAATGAAGTTTGCGCGAAACCTTTTACAGCGTTGTAAGCAAAGGCAAATAACACCACGCCTACAGCTAAACCAGCCAAAGCCACGCCAATTGCAACATACTCTGCACCATGTGCACCTGCTTCTAATGCTTCAGGAATCACAAATGCTGGGATTTTTGCAGCATCAAGAATGCTCATCACTGGTGCTTTTAATACAATCGCTAAACCAGTTGAAAGTACTGCAAGCACTGCCAATGGGAACCAGTAAGTTGCGCCTTTGATCTCGTGATACGGTGTGTTTTCTTTACCAAAGAATACAACCCAAATTAAGCGGAATGTATAAATTGACGTTAAGAATGCACCTGCTACACCCACCCAATATAAGGTGTTATATAGCGGAATACCTGCGATATGACTTTGCGTCCAAACTGCTGCCAAAATAGCGTCTTTTGAGAAGAAACCAATGGTCAAGAATGGAATCGCTGCCAATGCACCGCCACCAATCGCGAAACATGCAAACAGGAATTTGTTCTTGTAGAACAAGCCACCCATTTTGAAAATGTTTTGTTCGTGATGGTAAGCCAAAATCACCGCACCAGAAGACAAGAATAATAATGCCTTGAAGAATGCGTGAGTTAACATGTGGAATAGACCCGCTTGGTATGCTTCTGCACCAACTGCCATAAACATATAACCCAGCTGACTCATAGTTGAGTAAGCCAAGATACGTTTGATGTCGGTTTGAACCAATGCTGCAAAACCAGCAACTAGCAAGGTCACAGCACCTGTAATTGAAATGAATAACATCACTTCAGGTGCAAGTTCAAATACGCTGAACATACGGCAGCATAAGTAAACACCCGCAGTTACCATGGTTGCAGCGTGGATTAATGCAGATACAGGTGTAGGACCTGCCATCGCATCGGCTAACCAAGTTTGCAACGGAATTTGTGCAGATTTACCCGCAGCACCCAAGAACAACATTAACGCTGTCCAAATGGTGATCGACGAGCTTTGAGTCATTACATTGGCTGCATTTTCTACGATGTATTGTGTGTTCAACGTACCAAATTGTTGATACAACAAGAACAACGCGATCAGTAGGAAAACGTCACCCACACGTGTTACGGTAAATGCTTTGATTGCTGCAAAACCGTTTGCAGGGTTTTGGTAGTAATAACCAATCAGCAAGTAAGAGCACAAACCTACACCTTCCCAACCTAGGAACAATAACGCCAAGTTATCGCCAAGTACCAACAACAACATGCTCGCAACGAACAAGTTGAAGTAAGAGAAGAAACGTGCAAAGTCTTCTTCACCACGCATATACCATGATGCAAAGATGTGAATTAAGAAACCCACGCCTGTAATCATGCCCAGCATGAGCAAAGATAAACCGTCTAAGTGCAAGCTAAACGCAGGTGCAAAACCACCCACATTGAACCAAGTCCATAAATGTTGAGTCGTTGCAACCGAACCGTTGTTCACAAAGTCCATGCCTGCAATTAGCGCAAATAATGCAGACAGACCCACTGAACCTACGCCAATAATCGCAGCAACTTTTTCAGGTAAGTTGTTACGCCCTGCCGCTAAAAGGATAAAACCAATGAGCGGAAACAATACTGTTAGATATAAATAACTCATCCGCGCATCTCACTAGCAGCATCCACATCCAAATGATGGAAGCGATGATAGAACTGAAGGACGATCGCAAGACCGATACACGCCTCTGCCGCAGCAAGTGTCAAGATCAAGATAAACATGATCTGACCATCTGGTTGTACCCATGCACTACCAGCCAAAACAAACGCCAATGCCGCAGCGTTCATCATGATTTCAAGGCCCATTAAAATAAATAGTAGGTTGCGTCGCACCATCACACCGTAAAAACCGAGTGCAAAAAGAATGGTCGCGACAATCAAACCATGTTCTAAAGGGATGTTGCCCATTATTCTTTTTCCTCTTCTGCACTTGGTTCACGTTTACCGATGTGGAAGCCTGCAACCAAAGCTGCAAGTAATAACATTGCGGCAACTTCAACCAACAATAAGTACTGAGTAAAGAGTGCTTGACCCACTGCTTTTGGACCCACCATTTCGGTGCCCATAAGCGCGCTTGGTGCAGTGTAGTCTGAGCTTAATGACCACACTAAAACCAAACCAATTAGGAAGCTCATCAAAGCTGGGTATGCCCAAGTTGATGAAGTCAACCATTTACGCTCTTGCTCAACAGTTTGCTGACCAAGGTTGAGCATCATCACCACGAATACGAACAAGACCATGATCGCACCCGCATAAACAATGATTTCCAAGGCGCCAGCAAATGGTGCACCCACGATCATGAACATGCCTGCAACCGCAAGTAATGACACGATCAAGCTTAATAAAGCATGTACTGGGTTCGCGTTAGTCACTACACGAACCGTAGAAACAATGGCCACGAGTGCCATCAAATAAAACGGCCACATCATGGTAATAGACTCCGTACATCAATAGGTGCGCTTTCACGTTGCGCTTGACCTTTGTCTTTACCTGTAACAGCCATACCCGTTACACGGTAGAAGTTGTAGTCAGGATATTTACCAGGACCTGAAATGAGTAAGTGTTCTTTCTCATACACCAAGTCTTGACGCACATATTCACCTAACTCAAAGTCAGGTGTTAACTGAATTGCAGTCGTTGGACATGCTTCTTCACACATACCGCAGAAAATACAGCGTGAGAAGTTGATACGGAAAAACTCTGGGTACCAACGACCATCTTCCTGTTCTGCTTTTTGCAGTGAAATACAACCAACTGGACAGGCAACTGCACAGAGGTTACATGCTACACAACGCTCTTCGCCATCTGGATCGCGTGTTAACACAATACGACCACGGAAGCGTGGAGGTACAATTTCTTCGGCTGGTACTTCCGGATACAAAATGGTGTCACGTTTACGTGTCACGTGTGAGAAAACCATCCACAGTGAACGTACAATTGACCCAAACCCAGCTAGAAACTTAAACATATTGTTCTCCCTGCTGTCTTAGGCCGAATGATTCATAAGAATCACAGCACCAGTTACCAAAAGGTTAACAAGCGCCAATGGCAAGCAAATTTTCCAACCAAAGTTCATCACTTGGTCATAACGTGGACGCATTAAAGAACCACGAGCCAAGACAAACATCATCACAAAGAATGCTGTTTTGATAATGAACCAGAAAGCTGCTGGAATGAATGGAATTTCAAGGTTAAACGGCGCTAGCCATCCACCGAAGAATAGAGTCACGATAAGCGCAGAGATCAGTACCACGTTGACATATTCTGCAACGAAGAACATCCCCCACTTCATACCGCCATATTCGACGTGATAACCTTCAGCCAATTCTTGTTCTGCTTCTGGTTGGTCAAATGGGTGACGGTGAGTTACCGCAACGCCTGCAACCACGAAAATCAAGAAACCTAAGAATTGTGGAATCACAAACCAAACATCACGTTGCGCTTCAACAATTTCACGCATGTTGAATGAGCCTGCAATAGCAACCACACCCATGAGTGAAATACCCAAGAACACTTCATAAGAAATGGTTTGAGCGGCTGAACGTAAACCACCAAGCAATGCGTATTTGTTGTTTGATGACCAACCACCAAATAACACCGCATACACTGCGATACCTGCCATTGCCATAAAGAACAACAGGCCAATGCTCATGTCTGCCACACCTAAATAAGGTGATACAGGAATAACCATGAACGACAGTACCGCAGTTGCCATTGCAACTGCTGGTGCCATACGGAACGTAAGTTTGTCGGCAAATTTTGGTGTCCAGTCTTCTTTGAACATGATTTTCAGCATGTCGGCAACAATCTGGAACATACCGCCTGGACCTACACGGTTCGGACCATAACGGTCTTGCCATAAGCCCAGTAAACGACGCTCAATAAAAGACATGAGTGCAGCAATCAATACCACAACCAGTAAGATGACAATCGCTTGAATGACTGAATAGGCAATTGGCCAGTTCTCAGCCCACAGCGGCGTCTGACGGATTAATTCTTGTTGCATGAATTACACTCCTACCGCGACTGAAACAGGCTCTGCAAGAGATACCGTTGGTGCAAGACCAATTGGGTAGCCAATATAACCTGTAGGTAAATATTCAATCACTTGTACTGGCAACACGATAGATGTTTCGCCTGCTTGTACAGTAATTGTTTGACCATCTTGTAGATTCAAACGCTGCGCATCCTGCGTACCTACAGCAAATACTGCTTCAGGAATACGTGATTCCATTGCAGGAGTTTTCACCGTAAATTCCCCCGATGCAAAAATGTGATGCATTGGAATTAAACGGAAGCTGTCTGGATTTGCAAGTACTGGTGCAGGTGCAACATAGCTACGTGCAGGACGTTTCGCCAAACGGTCGAATAAACGAATACCTGCGTCACCACCTTTTAAGTGACCACCCACGTTGTCTTGGAATTTGTTCCAAGCTTGTGGCGAGTTCCAACCTGCAGACCAAGCAAATGGTACAAGTGCCGCTGGCGTTTGATTACCCACATAACCTTCCATAGAGAATGTTAATGCTGAATCTACATCGACAGGTTGTTTTGGTTCGTGAATGGATAACGGTGCACGCATAGCGGTACGACCTGAGTAACGACGTGGTTCACGCGCAACTTTTAAGCCATGTACACGGAAACCTGCATCTGGTGCAACATCTTGAATTGCTTCAAGTGCTGGAACATTCTTCACTACAGATTCAATCACGTCATCTAAAACAGTCCAAGCAATTGCTTTGCCTTTTAAGCCTGTTTCAAGTGCGTGTAACCAGCGCCAAGATTCTTTAATCGCCAATTCAGGTTTGTAGTAGCTTGGGTCATAAACTTGGAAGAAGCGTTGTGCACGACCTTCCTGACTCACCACCGTACCATCACCTTCCGCGAAGCTTGCTGCAGAAAGTACGATATTGGCTTTTTGCACAGTTGCGGTTTCAGCATGATCTAGCACGATGACATCTTGTGCTTTCGCTAAAGCTGCATCGACTTGTACTGCAGGTAAACGACGATATAAGTCATTTTCAACCACAATCACAGCATCATAATCTTGTGCAAATGCTTGCTCTAAGCTTTGCCCACCAAATATAGCCAAGCCCATTGAGTTCACTTCTGGCACAGTTAAGCTTAAACCTGCGTTTTCACCCAAGTTTTGTGCCACTTGTGCAGCCGCTTCCATAATGGCAGCGTCTAGTAAGCTTGTACCTGAAATCACCAATGGTTTTTTCGCAGCTTTTAACGTGTCAGCAATGGTTTGTGCAAATGCTTTCGCATCGTCATCTAAACCTGTGATCACGTCACCTGCAACCGCAGCAGCAATGGCAAAACCTAAACGTGCGATATCATTTGGAGAAGCAACCACTTCACCTGTTGCGACATCAGCTAAACGAGTTTGCGTTGCAGCCAAAATGTAAATTGGTGATTTTGCATCTTGCGCAATACGTTGCACAGGTTCAGCCAACCAATCTGGCGTACGACGCTCTGCCGCCATTTCTTTGGCTTTGTTTTTCGCCGCTTGACGAACAGACAACGCCATACGTGGTGCAGTTTGGGTTAAATCTTCACCCAAAATTAACACAGCATCGTAGTCTTCAATTTCACGCATACCCGGGTTGTAAATCCCTTCGGTTTGCATGATTGAAGCTGCAAGTTCAACCAAGTTTTGCTCTTTTTGCGATAAACCTGTTGAGTAGTTGTCTTGGCCAACCAACTCACGCAAAGCAAAGTTTGATTCAAGCGATGCACGCGGTGAACCAATACCCAAAACTTTTTTGCCTTGAACTTTGGCAATAATCGTATCAAGTGCAGCATCTACAGAAACGGTTTCTACGCTCGCACCGTTACGGAACTGAGGCTGACGTGGACGATCTTCACGGTTCACATAACCTGTACCGAATCGACCTTTATCGCATAGGAAGTATTGGTTGACTTCACCGTTAAAGCGGTTTTCTACACGACGCAATTCGCCATAACGCTCACCCGGAGAGATGTTACAACCTGAAGAACAGCCTTGGCATACGCTAGGCGCATACTGCATGTCCCACTTACGGTTATAACGCGCAGAGTGAGTTTTGTCGGTGAATACACCTGTTGGACAGACTTCAGTCAAGTTACCTGAGAATTCAGATTCCAAAGTACCCGATTCAGGACGACCAAAGTAAACACGTGATGCGTTGGCATAGACACCAAAGTCTGTACCGCCTGCATAGTCTTTGTAGTAACGCACGCAACGATAACACGCGATACAACGGTTCATTTCATGCGCGATGAACGAACCAAGCTCTTGGTTATAGTGAGTACGTTTAGTAAAGCGGTAACGACGACGATCGTGCTGTGTCATTACAGTCATATCTTGTAAATGACAGTGACCACCTTCTTCACAGACTGGACAGTCGTGTGGGTGGTTGGTCATCAAGAACTCTACAATTGAAGCACGGAACTCAGTTGCTTCCTTGTCTTCAATCGAGATATAGGTATTGTCAGCAGCAGGTGTCATACATGACATCACCAAGCGACCACGAGTATCTTCAGGGTTCGCATATTGGGTCACGGCACATTGACGGCAAGAACCGACAGAACCTAAGGATGGATGCCAACAAAAGTACGGAATGTCGATCCCAAGGCTCAAACATGCTTGCAGCAAGTTTTCCGAGCCATTGACTTCGTACGATTTTCCATCGACATGAATTGTAGCCATAGTCGAATTCCTTAAGCTTGTTCTACGTTGCTAGCTTGAGCAGCAGGACGGCTATTTGCCACTTTTGCTTCAAACTCGCCACGGAAATATTTGAGTGCGCCCATTAATGGCTCCATCGCACCTGGTGCGTGAGCACAGAAGGTCTTACCAATCCACAATTTTTTGGTGAGTTCTTGAAGATGTTGAATGTCTTCTTCTTTCCCTTCGCCATTTTCAATTGCTTTGAGTGCTTTTACAGCCCACGGTAAACCATCACGACATGGGGTACAGAAACCACATGATTCGCGCGCAAAGAATTCTTCTAAGTTACGGGTTGCAGAAACCATACATTGGGTTTCATCGACCACCATAAGCAAACACGTGCCTAAACGTGAACCTGCCTTCATGATGCTTTCTGCATCCATAGGCAAGTCAATGTGTTCTGCTGCCAAGAAGTCGGTAGATGCACCACCCGGTAACCATGCTTTTAGCTTCAAGCCATCACGCATGCCACCCGCATAGTCTTCAATTACTTCACGTGCAGTCGTACCAAATGGAAGCTCCCATAGACCTGGGAATTTCACCTTACCAGAAGCACCGTAAATTTTTGTGCCAGGGTCTTTCGATTTACCTGCAGATAAACCGATATACCACTCTGCACCACGCAACATGATTGCAGGTAAGTTGTTATAGGTTTCTACGTTGTTGACAATCGTTGGACGACCCCATGCCCCTGCAACTTGCGGGAATGGTGGTTTAGTACGTGGGTTAGCACGGCGACCTTCAAGCGAGTTAATCAATGCGGTTTCTTCACCACAGATATAACGACCTGCGCCTGTATGCACGTATAGCTCAAAGCCCCAGTTGGTACCTAAAATGTTTTCGCCCAAATAACCTTTGGCACGAATTTGCTCAATCGCTTCATTTAAGTACTGTGCAGCTTCGATGTATTCGCCACGAATAAAGATATAGCCGTGGGTAGCTTCAAGCGTGTACGCAGCAATCAGCATACCTTCAATCAGTTGGTGTGGAAGTTTTTCCATCAACAAACGGTCTTTGAAAGTACCCGGTTCCATCTCATCGGCATTACAAATCAGGTAACGTGGACCTGAATTGTCGTTTGGCGCCATCAGTGACCATTTGATCCCTGCTGGGAAGCCTGCACCACCACGACCTTTTACTGTCGCAGCTTTAATGACTTCAAGCACATCTTTAGGCGGCATAGAAATCGCTTTCTTAAAGCCTGCATAACCTTCTAGTGCTTCGTAATCATCTGCATTACGCACGTGCTCTTGCTTGCTTAAACGCCAAGTTAATGGATGCGTTTCTGGGTTACCGTCACCATAAATTGGTCTTGGTTCGGTATTCATACATACTTCTCCAATAACTGTTGCACCGATGTCACCTCAACTAAACCGTGAGTATCTTCATCAATCATCAAGGTTGGACCCTTATCGCAATTTCCTAAACAGCAAATTGGCAATAACGTGAAACGACCATCTGCAGTCGTTTGACCAAACTGAATGCCTAATTCACGCTGGAATGCTTCTGCCAGTGTTTCTGCACCCATCAAAAAGCATGCAATCGAGTCACACAATAAAATCACGTGACGACCTACAGGCTGGCGATAAATACGGTTATAGAATGTTGCGACACCTTCTAAATCAGCAACGCTGATGGTTAGAAGCTGTGCAATCGCATTGAGCTGCGCATCATCTACCCAGCCATTACGGCGCTGTACACACTTCAAGGCATCTAAAGATGCTGCACGTGGGTACGGATAATGACCAATGTGATGTTCAATTTCATGGATTTCTTCCGCAGTCAAAATCCCTTCAACATTCACACGTGGCTTTTTATCAGTCAAAATCATCATAATGCGTTTACCCCTTAGCGATCCACGTCTGCCATTACGACGTCAATGGTCGCTAAATAAATGATTAAGTCAGATACCAGACTGCCGTTAATCACAGAAGGCATTTGCTGTAAATGCGTGAAAGTTGGTGTACGAATACGGGTACGGTAACTCATCGTTGACTTATCTGAAGTCAAGTAGTAATTCGATGCACCTTTCACCACTTCTGCCATTACAGATGCTTCACCAGCAGGCATTACAGGACCCCAAGACACGCTTAAGAAGTGCGTAATCAGGGTTTCAATATCTTGTAATGTCTTGTCTTTTGGTGGTGGAACAGCCAATGGATGGTCTGCTTTATATGGACCAGATGGCATGTTATCTAGACATTGTTTGATGATTTTCAATGACTCTTCGATTTCACGGAAGTGAACCAGTACACGAGCGTAAGCATCGCCTTCGTACTCTACAGGTACTTCGAAGTCATAGTTTTCATAACCACTGTATGGACGGTATTTACGCACGTCAAAGTCGATACCTGTTGCACGTAAACCAGTACCTGTCACACCCCAAGCCAAGGCAGATTTCGCATCATACTGCGCTACACCTTGCGTACGACCCATGAATACCGAGTTGCGTAATGCCGCAGTGTAGTATTCGTTCATACGTTTTGGCATCCACTCTAAGATTTCACGAATCAGGTGTTGCCAGTTGTTTGGTAAGTCGTGTGCGGTACCACCGATACGGAACCATGCTGGATGCATACGGTAACCCGTAATAGCTTCAATCGCATCGTAGATTTTTTGACGGTCTGCGAACATATAGAATACAGGGGTCATACCGCCCGCATCCTGAATTGCAGTACCAATGAACAATAAGTGGTTATTGATACGGAACAATTCCGACATCATGACACGGATACATTGTGCGCGGTCTGGCACAGTAATGCCTGCCAGTTGTTCCACACCCATGACATACGGCATGTTTTGCGCACAACCACCCAAGTAGTCCACACGGTCTGTATAAGGAATGAATGAATGCCAAGTTTGACGCTCAGCCATCTTTTCCACACCACGGTGGTGATAGCCGATATCTGGCACACAGTCTTTCACTTCTTCACCATCCAACTGCAAAATTACACGGAACGCACCGTGCGCAGATGGGTGGTTAGGACCCAAGTTCAGGAACATGAAGTCTTCGTCTTTATTACCGCGCTTTAAGCCCCAATCTTCAGGCACAAAGCGAAGGTGTTCTTGCTCGAAGTCTTGTTTGGCTTGGTTCTGCATATACGGTGTATATTCCGTTGCACGTGCAGAATACTCTTTGCGTAACGGATGACCTTCCCAATATGTTGGCAACAAGATACGACGAAGCATTGGATGCCCTTCGAAGTTGATACCAAACATATCGTAAGCTTCACGCTCGTACCAGTTGGCATTTGGCCAAATGTTGGTTGCTGTTGGAATGTTGAGATCACTCTCATTCAACGCAACTTTAATACGAATGTCCGTGTTACGCTCAAGCGATAACAAGTGATAGAACACAGTAAAGTCAGACGCAGGTAGACCATCGCGGTGAGTACGCAAACGCTCATCTACCGCAGACAAGTCGAACAACATCACGTATGGACGTGACACTGTACGCAAGAACATTAAAACTTCTTGTACACGTGCGCGCTCAACCCAGACTGTTGGAAAATCTTCAAAAGTCGTTTGCACGTAGAAGTTCTCACCAAATTTGGTTTTGAGCTCTTCTACAATTGCAAATGCTGGGCGTGAATCAACTGCAGTTGATTCTGGCATAGCAATGTCAGTTTCAGCCATTGGCTTGGCTTCCTATTTAATACAAATTCAGTCAACCTAAACGACAACTACACCCGTCGGGTGCATCAATATTTGTACGTTTAAATTATTTAATTTCATCCATAGAGCGTAAGTTTTTCACCGCAATACGCTGCGCATTCTTACGGTCACGTTCTGGCATCATCTTCGGCTTATATACTGGCTTAAGATCATCACCAATCACCGCAGACAACGGACGACGCTCTAATTGAATTTGGTCTTGTAATAACATCAATGCTTGGATTAATGCTTCAGGACGTGGTGGGCAACCCGGAATGTACACATCCACAGGAATGATTTTATCCACACCTTGCACAACTGAATAAATGTCGTACATACCACCTGAGTTTGCACATGCGCCCATTGAGATTACCCACTTAGGCTCAAGCATTTGCTCGTACAAACGTTGAATTACAGGTGCCATTTTCACAAAACACGTACCTGCAACAATCATCAAGTCTGCCTGACGCGGTGAAGCACGAATAACTTCTGCACCAAAACGTGACAAGTCATGCACACCTGTTAAGGTAGTTGCATACTCTACGTAGCAGCACGATGTACCAAAGTTAAACGGCCAAACTGAGTTCTTACGTCCCCAGTTTACTGCTGTATGTGCCAAGTCCTCTAAACGAGTCATGAACACATTTTTATTCACTTCTTCTTCAAGCGGATCGGTTACGATCTGACGCTCTTGAAGTGGATATTGATCAGCATCGGGATTCGCACGGGTTAAGGTATATTTCATCCCGAGTTACTCCTTGTCAGATGAGGTAGTCGCAGATTTTTTTACACGACCAGAGGATTGAGCTGGAATTTGACCGGTAGGGTCCGTTACCAATTCTTCAATTGAGTTAAAGCGTGTGATTTCTGCAAGATCCATATTTGGCGAACCAATTTTAGGTTTAATCCCTGCTGCTTTACGCTTATCAGATGGAGCCCAGTTCAGCGCACCAGTTGATAATTCATAAATTAAGCCAACGAGTAAAACTAAAATAAATACAGCAGCCGTTGCAAAGCCCACCCAACCTACTTCACGAACAGAAGCTGCCCATGCGTATAGATAAAGTGCTTCTAAGTCGAAAACAACGAAGAAAATTGCAACCAAATAGAACTTTGCAGATAAGCGGATACGTGCTCCACCAGCACCTACAACACCCGACTCAAACTGCTCTTGCTTCGCACGCCCCCATGATTTACCCCCAAGGAGTAAAGGAACGGTAAGCATAAAGACGCATAAAAATGTAACGCCGATCACGAAGGCAATAATTGCCCATTCGTATGGAGTAATGGCACTCATGCGGGGATAACTCCTGGCAGGCCTATTTATTAACAAAGAATGTATGTATTGGCCTTCAAATACACCAAACACAAAATTAATCACGCCAATTGTACCTGATTTATGATTTCACTTGCTAGTTCATAAGTCTTAGTCTTTCGGATGATTTTTTATTCAAATACTTGATATTTTAGAATTCCACTACTCCGTAGGGCTCTTAATCGCTTTAACAAATAGATAAGTCAGTTGTGATTATTTTTTCCAAAACACCAATTGAGCGGTTCGTTGCAAAGTTTTTAAATTTATAGAGAGATCATCGCAACTTCAGGTTTCAGCTTAGTTTAAGCCGCACAAAATTTTGTGTAGTTTTTGCAACTTAGACCCTGAGTTTCTTTAATTTTTCACCCAGAGTGTGCTATTCCTAGTAAGCATTAAAAATTTGAATAATAAGGAGTAAACACATGAGCTTAGACTATACCCACAAACCAAATTACTTTATGTTTGCGCAATTATTTATTCGTCATTTGCAAAATTATTTTGAAAAACATCCTGACGCACAAAATGCAATTTTTGACCTGCGTGATATTTACGAGTTATTTCGCCAAGACAAAGCATCTGCCACCATTAATTTAGACGGCATTATGAATATTGCAGATGAATACCGCCTTGAAACCTTACAAGGCGATCAAAAATTAATTAGCCGTTATGCGATTGATCCACAAAACAATTCTTTATTGGTAGATTTTAACCGTGAGGCTTTAGACAGCTTAAAACAAGGCAAAGTAATTTTGCCACCTGATGCAACGCTGCAAGAATAAAGCCGTATAGAATCTGCATTAAAGTGTGTCGCTTAAAACAGCTAACACTTTCATAAAGCACAAAAAAGCGAGCATCTGCTCGCTTTTGAGTATTTATTATCACAAGAACCACATCTAAAATAATTTAGCTTTTACGTGACAATAAAAACTCTGAAATCTGCTGTAACTCTAAGACGGTATCAGTTTTAAAATATGCCAATGCAGCAAAGGCTTGATCGTGCAATTCTTGTGCATAAGCCTGTGCTTTTTCCAAGCCCATGAGTGCAGGATAGGTCGACTTTTCAACTTGTTCATCTTTCCCTGCAGTTTTACCTAGTACTTCAGTATCCGAAATAATATCTAAAATATCGTCTTGTACCTGAAAGGCTAAACCAATCGCCTGTGCATATTCACGCAATTGCGGAATCGCTTTATCTCGTCCATCAAACACGGTCACAGCTGCCATCATCACCGCTGCAGAAATTAACGCCCCTGTTTTATTACGGTGGATATTTTCCAAAGTCGCCTGATCCACCTGTTTACCTTCAGACTGCAAGTCTAAAACCTGACCACAGACCATTTTTGAAGAAGCGGTGGCTAAAATTTGCATCTGTTTGAGCACAATGCCTTGATCTACTGCAACAGCCTGATCAAACAAACGACTGCCTAAAATTTCAAATGCCATCGACTGTAAAATGTCGCCTGCCAACAATGCAGTATCTTCACCATACGCCGCATGGCAAGTTGGTTGCCCACGACGCAACAAGTCATTGTCCATACATGGCAAATCATCATGTGCCAATGAGTAGCAGTGAATTAGTTCAATCGCAACCGCAGCGCGGCGTACCGCAGCAAAGTTCTGATTCGGTCTTAACGCTGCGGTGGCATAACACAAGGCAGGTCGAACACGTTTTCCACCCAACATGACGGCATGATGCACGGCAGACTTTAACGGTTCTGGCAATGCAAAAGCCTCTAAAGCGGTAAGCAAGTCTTGCTGAATACGTTGTTGGGCTGCGGTTAATGCATGCGCCTGTAAATCGTGAAGTGATGACACATTCGCCTCGAGTGGTTGGTTCATGTCTAATAAGCAGTAAGCTGCCTGTGTTGCAGCATTGTACCTGTAATTCAAAGTTTTTTAAGCCTTAACTGAACTGATATAACATTTCAGCCATAAGAAAGCCCCTATCGAGATAGAGGCTGTATTTAGTTAACTAGAGTCTATTGACACTTCGTCTACCCTATCCTTCACTGCGCCTTGCACTGCAAACAAAACTTATTCTAATGTTTCCGCAGGTACACGCACCCAACCTTCCATTAATACACGTGCACTACGGCTCATCACAGCTTTTTTGACTTGCCATTGTCCATTTTCCTGCACGGCTTGCGCACCCACACGAAGCGTACCTGATGGATGTCCAAAACGTACAGCTTCACGCTCACCCCCGCCCGCAGCCAAGTTGACCAATGTTCCCGGAATGGCTGCAGCTGTACCAATCGCGACTGCTGCTGTACCCATCATGGCATGGTGTAATTTACCCATCGACAATGCACGTACCAATAAATCAGTATCTTCAGCCTGAATTTGTTTACCACTTGAAGATACATAACTTTTTGGCGCAGAAACAAAGGCAATTTTTGGCGTATGTTGGCGTTTTTCAGCTTCAGCAATTTCCTGAATCAAACCCATTTGTTTAGCACCATAAGCGCGAATGGTTTCAAAACGTGCCAAAGCTTGTGCATCACCATTGATTGCATCTTGCAGTTCTGTGCCTGTATAACCAATTTCTTCTGCATTTAGGAAAATTGTGGGAATACCCGCATTAATAAAGGTTGCTTGGAATGTTCCAATATCTGGCACATGCAAAGTATCCACCACATTTCCAGTGGGGAACATTGCCCCACCTTCTTCGCCATCATCGGCAGGGTCTAAGAATTCAATTTGTACTTCTGCGGCAGGAAAAGTCACGCCATCCAACTCAAAATCACCCGTTTCCTGCACCTGACCATGCGTCATTGGAACATGCGCAATAATGGTTTTTTCAATATTTTTCTGCCAAATACGTACAGTACAAATGCCATTTTCTGGAATTTTACTGGCATCGACCAAGCCATTGCTGATCGCAAATGCACCGACTGCAGCTGTTAAGTTACCGCAGTTGCCACTCCAATCGACAAATGGCTGATCAATCGAAACTTGCCCAAACAAATAATCGACATCGTGATCGGGTTGAGTGCTTTTGGCTAAAATTACGGTTTTACTGGTACTTGAGCTTGCACCGCCCATTCCATCAATTTGTTTGGCATAAGGGTCTGGACTGCCAATCACACGTAATAAAATTTGATCTCTAATTTTGCCTGGCTGCTGTGCCGCTGCAGGTAAATCATCAAGTTTAAAAAATACGCCTTTACTGGTACCGCCGCGCATATAAGTCGCTGGAATTTTAACTTGTGGTGCAAAACGCATGAATTTTATTCCCTTGTTTTTTGATTGTTATGGCCATATAAAAAGACCCTTTTGCATCATAACGGTTTTTATTCAAAAGGTATCGCGGTCTTGACTTAAGTATAAAAAAACAACATTTGGTAAATTTTACCCTAACCAGTCATCTTGATTTATAAGGCAAAAATAAAATTAATATATTGATTCACTTATCTTTTATACAAATAAAAACCATAAAATATTTTAATATTTATCATAAATTTATTTCATTATTGTCTAGCTACTAGGCTAATGAAATTTGATCTATTACAATCTTGTCACTTTTTCCTTGTCGGGCTGAATACTTTGAACAACGAGTCTTCACAACTTCAGCGTGGCTTAAAGAACCGCCATATTCAATTGATTGCCATGGGTGGAGCAATTGGTACAGGCTTATTCTTAGGTTCCGCGCAGGTCATCCAATCTGCTGGCCCTTCTATTATTTTGGGTTACGCCATTGGTGGTCTTATTGCATTTTTAATTATGCGCCAATTGGGGGAAATGATTGTTCATGAGCCCGTTGCAGGATCATTCAGTCACTTTGCCTATAAATATGCAGGTAAATTCCCTGGCTTTTTAGCAGGTTGGAACTACTGGATTTTGTATATTTTGGTGGCAATGGCAGAACTCACCGCAGTTGCCAAATATATTAACTACTGGTGGCCGCATATTCCTGCTTGGACTTCGGCACTGTTCTTTTTCATTGTGATTACCATTATTAACTTGGGCAATGTAAAGTTCTATGGTGAGTCAGAATTCTGGCTAGCAATCATTAAAGTCGCTGCTGTGGTTTCGATGATTGTGTTTGGTTTATATCTCTTACTTTCTGCAGATGCCAATTCAACCGCATCATTCAGCAACCTTTGGGCGCATGGGGGGTTCTTCCCGAATGGCTTTGAAGGTCTGTTCTTCATGCTTGCATTCCTCATGTTTGCCTTTGGCGGCATTGAGTTGATTGGTATGGCTGCCGCAGAAGCGCAAGATCCTGAAAAAACCATTCCTAAAGCCATTAACCAAGTGGTGTTCCGTATTCTAATTTTCTATATCGGTTCACTCACCATTCTATTGTCTTTAGTGCCTTGGAATCAGTTAGATTTAGGTGGTTTAGATAAAAGTCCATTCGTAATGATTTTTAGTCAAATGGGCATTGAATGGGCAGCGCACTTACTGAATTTCGTGATTTTGACTGCGGCACTTTCTGTGTATAACAGTGGGATGTATGCCAACAGCCGTATGCTGTTTGGTTTGGCCAAACAAGGTAACGCACCAAAAATTTTCCTAAAAGTGAATAAACAAGGTGTGCCAATTCCAGCAGTATTATTCTCTGCGGTATTAATTTTCGGCTGTGTATTGTTGAACTACTTTGTACCCGAAGAAGCTTTAAGCCACCTCATGTATATTGTTGTGGGTGCATTGGTTTTAAACTGGGCGATGATCAGTTTGACTCACCTTAAATTTACCAGCACACTGAAAAAATTAGCGATTCCAACTAAGTTCCCTGCGCTATGGTCACCATTTAGCAACTATTTGGTTTTAGCGTTTATTGCAGTGGTACTTTATATTATGTGGACACAAGGCTTTAAAGAATCAGTCATTATGATTCCTGTATGGGTGGTCTTGATGTACATTTTATTTAGAGTGCTTAATGCGAAAAAACCTTAATTTGCATAGTACGCATAGTACAGATTTCTAAAAATTAAAAAGTTATTGCTTCGGCAGTAACTTTTTGCTTTTAAGCCCCCCTTTTAATAGCCCATAAATAAAGTGCTGCACTTAAAATAATTTAAATTCCAACCTATTGTTTTCAGTTGATATTTCAACTTTTTGTAGCAAAAACTACATCATTTACATTCTAAATGATAAAAAGACTCTACATGAGAAGAGTTCTTAGTTATCATTTGAGCACAAAATTTGTCGTGTGAATAAACTATGAATGCGTACGCTGCTCAACCTGCCAATGTCTTGACGATCCAACAGCTCAGTAAAAAGTTTGGTTCGCGTTTTGCAGTGCAACAAGCAACATGGTCAGCGATGAGTGGACAAATTGTGTGTTTATTAGGTCATTCAGGCTGCGGCAAAACCACAATGCTACGTCTGATTGCAGGCTTGGAAACACCAAGCAGCGGCACAATCCAACTGGAACAAAATACCTTGTGGAGTGAACATGCACAGATTCCTGCAGAAGCTCGCCATATTGGTTTAGTCTTTCAAGATTACGCACTTTTTCCGCATTTAAGTGTGTTAGACAATGTTATCTTTGGCTTAAAGAAATTTCCCAAAGCGCAGCGGGAAACTATTGCCAAACAAGCTTTAGCGCATGTTTCCATGTTGCATCATCAAGACAGCTATCCATATACACTTTCAGGCGGCGAACAACAACGCGTTGCCTTAGCACGTGCCTTAGCACCAGAACCACAAGTCTTGTTAATGGATGAACCTTTTTCAAATTTGGATCATCGCCTGCGTGATCAAATTCGTCAAAACACCATTCAACTGCTCAAGCAAACTGAAACGACTACGGTTATCGTGACACATGACCCAGAAGAAGCACTGCAAATTGCCGATCAAATTATTTTGATGCACCAAGGGCAAATTATTCAAATTGGTTCACCGAAACAACTTTATTTACAGCCGAAAACGTTGTTTGCTGCACGATATTTTTCTTCGTTGAATGAAATTCCAACGCGCATCAAGCAGCAAGAAATTCATACCGTATTTGGCAAGATTGATTTACCAGAACATGCAAACACTCAAGATTCACTGGTCTGCTGCTTCCGCCCGCATCAATTGCGTGTCAGCCAAACACCAAGTGAAAATGCATTGCCAGCAAGCATTGTGTCATCAAGTTTTATGGGTCATGCGCAACAACTGCGTCTAAAACTACGCGATCACGATCTCACTCTTTTGGCACAAGTCAGCCATCTTCAAGATATTCAGCCCGCTGAACAAATCTATGTTTCTGTCGATTTAAACAGCTGTTATTTCTTGGCGTCTGATGAACAATCATCCACTACCTTATCTTCTACTCAAGCTGCTGTTCAGGTTTAAATTTTTAATTAGGAATACTGCATGAAACCACTGTCTAATTTATCATTGCTTGTTACAGGTTTACTTGCATTTGGTGCAAGTGTCGCACAAGCAGCGGAAGTCAATTTATACACCACACGTGAACCTGTGCTGATTCAAACCCTATTAACCGAATTTACCCAAAAAACTGGGGTAAAAGTGAATACGGTTTTTATTAAAGATGGTTTATTAGAACGTGTGAAAGCAGAAGGCCGTCGCTCGCCTGCCGATGTGATGCTGACTGTAGATTTTGGGAACTTGGTTGATTTGGTTGAAAGTGGTCTAACTCAGCGCGTGAGTTCTAAAACCTTAAATAGTGCAATTCCTGCCAATTTACGTGCTGCCAATGGTCATTGGTATGCTTTATCGATGCGTGCACGTGCAGTCTACGCCTCTAAAGACCGTACACCATTAAATGCGATTACTTATGAAGATTTAGCCAATCCAAAATGGAAAAATAAAATCTGTATTCGTTCGGGCAATCATCCATATAACACCGCTTTAATTGCAGCGTATATTGCCCATCATGGTGAAAAACAAGCCGAAACTTGGTTGCGTGCCGTGAAAGCCAATTTAGCTCGCCCAGCCAGCGGTGGTGACCGAGATGTGGCACGTGATATTTTAGGTAAAATTTGTGATATTGGCGTTGCCAACACCTATTATGTCGGCACAATGCGTACAGGTGATGCGGAACAAAAACGCTGGGGCAATGCCATTAATGTCGTGTTACCACGCTTTAAAAATGGTGGAACGCATGTAAACGTATCGGGTGCAGTGGTTTCTAAACATGCACCAAACCGTAAAGAAGCGGTACAGTTGCTCGAGTTTTTAGCTTCAGATCACGCACAAGCCATCTACGCACAAAACGGCTTTGAATACCCAGTCAAACCTGGGGTAAAAATTGACCCGATTATCGCTAGCTTCGGTAAACTCAACATCGACTCGATTCGTTTAAGCGATATTGCACGTCACCGTAAAGCCGCCAACTTATTGGTCGATAAAGTCCAGTTTAACCGCTAAATTTTTTGCTTTTGTCTTACAGTGCAGCGCTTTGCACTGTAAGATGCTCAGCTGTTCCCTCCCCCTTATTTAGTACCTCTATTGCAATGCTTAAAAATAAATTTAATTTTTTATTTTCGCTCAGTGGGTTATTGACGCTACTCGCCTGTTTACCTGTGCTCGCTTTAATTTGGACAGCATTACAAGGTGATAGCGAAATTTGGGGGCATCTGCTGCGTTATGTAATTCCACACACGTTGGCAGAAACAGGGATTTTATTGTTGGGTGTGGGGATTCTCACCATCCTGATTGGTACAGGCAGCGCATGGATTGTAACAGCGTATCAATTCCGAGGTCGTGCATTTTTAGATTGGGCCTTACTGCTGCCTTTAGCCGTACCAACTTATATTATTGCGTATAGTTATATCGACATTTTGCACCCCATTGGCCCTGTGCAAAGTATCCTGCGGGATGGGTTTAATTTAGAATTACAACAGTTTTGGTTTCCTAATATTCGTACCGTGTGGGGCGGCATCTTCTTGCTTAGCTTTGTGCTGTATCCGTATGTGTATTTAAGCACCCGTGCAATGTTTCTGATGCAATCGGCCAGTTTAATTGAGGTTGCACGTACATTAGGATTAAAACCCGATCAAGTGTTTTTACGTGTTGCAATTCCACTGGCACGTCCTGCAATTGCTGTGGGTACTAGTCTGGTTTTAATGGAAACCATTAATGATATTGGTGCAACAGAATTTTTAGGCATTAAAACCTTAACTTTGTCGATTTATTCAACCTGGACCAATCAGTCCGATTTAGCCAGTGCCGCACAAATTGCCATTTTCATGTTGATGATTATTACCTTATTGGTGTTAGTAGAGCGTTTAGGACGGCGTAAACAGCGTTATATGAACTCGGCTCAACGCAGCCGTTTAATGCCTGCACAATCGGTCAAAGGGCTTAAAGCACTTGTGTTACTAGGCTTGGGCTTAATTCCTGTTTGTATTGGCTTTTTAATTCCCACCAGTCATTTATTGGTCGAATCCTATAAACGCATTCAATATGCGGGCTTTTCAGATTTCCTATTACAAGCCTCAATCAACACACTAATCCTTGCCAGTCTTGCAACTGTGGTAACTATTTTGATTGGTTTCTTTATTGTCAGTGCGGCACGTTTTAGCAAACACCACTGGTTTAGCCGTATTGCCAGTTTAGGTTATGCCATTCCAGGAACTGTTTTAGCCATTGGTCTCATGTTGGCTTTGGGAAAAATTGATCATGCCATTGCAGATTTTTTAGAGTTTAAATTAGGGATACACACAGGTTTATTATTTCTCGGTACTAGTTTTACCCTTATTTATGCTTATGCTGTGCGTTTTTTAGCTATTTCGGTGGGCGGCATTGAGTCAGGCTATAACCGTATTCATGGTGTTTTTGATGATGCTGCACGCAATTTAGGGCAAAACAACTTTGCACTGTTGTGGCGTGTACACCTGCCATTATTACGCCCTGCTATTATTTCTGCAGCTTTATTAATTTTTGTAGATTGCATGAAAGAGCTACCTGCCACTTTGTTGCTCCGTCCTTTAAATATGGAAACACTCGCTACCCAGCTATATGCAGAAGCGTCTAGGGGCACTTATGAAGATGGCGCAGTAGCAGCTTTACTAATTGTATTGGTTGGGCTGATTCCTGTCATTCTTTTGGCAAAGCTTGGAAAAACCACACGTTAATGCACCCCATTTTGTTGCAAGATATGCCTTGCAACAAAATGAATTTTGATAAAAAGTATTTTTTTTAACCAATTAAAAACATTTAAACAATAGATTGATTTTTAAATTTTATTATTTAATTTCAATCACTAACAAGCTAAAAACCCACACCAATTAGAACAAATACTCTATTCAGCGTGTTTTTTATACTGATTAGTTTTTTCTAGAGCATTTACTCTTATTTTAATTGTGATATTTTTGTCACATGGAGTAACAAATGGTCTCGGTTTGCACAAGTCGAAATCATCCTAAATGAAAGCTTAAAGCATCAACAAAAACTGTCATAAAAGACTTTATAGCCCAAGGGAAATGTATAATGAAATTAAAAGCACTTAGCACAGCAATGATTTTAGCAACTGTACCAATGACAGGTGCTTTTGCTGCAGGTATGGATCGCTCTGGTCAATCCATCGCTGCGTTCTTACAACCGGGTAACTACTTTGAAGCAGGCATTTCTGTATTAGACCCAGATGTATCTGGTAAAACTACAGCTATGACCACTCTTGCGGGGCAGCAAATTCCATCACACGCAACAGGTGATATGGCAAGTGATTATTACTTCCCTCACGCTGCCTTAAAACTACAAGTAACCGATCAATTTTCTTTCGGTTTAATTTACGATCAACCATTCGGTGCAGAAGCTGAATATACCGCTCAATCAGCAGCATTTAATCCGACAGGAAGTGACGGTACTCGTGCGGAAGTAACAACTGAAAATCTAAGCTTCTTATTTGGTTTCCAACCAACTGAAAACTGGAATATTTATGCGGGTCCAGTTTATCAAACAGCTAAAGGTAATGCTGCATTACGTGGTGCAGCATATAGTCTATTACATGGTTACGATGTAACCATGAAAAAAGACAGCGAAATTGGTTGGTTAGCAGGTCTGGCTTTCCAAATTCCAGAAATTGCACTTAAAGCTTCTTTGACCTATCGCTCTGAAGTTAAGCATGAGTTAGCAACTACAGAAGCAACACCTCAAATTGGCCTTGGTCCAACGGTGCTTGCTCCAGCAATGCCTCTTACACCAACAGGAAATACCAAAGTAACAACTCCACAGTCTGTTAATTTAGATTTTCAAACAGGTATTATGGCAGATACCGTTGCTTTCGCAAATGTCCGTTGGGTAGATTGGTCTGACTTCAGTATTCGCCCACCTGCTTTTGGCGAAACTTTAGATGGTTTAGCAAAAGCATCAGCTTTACCACAAGTACCTGCTCCATTAAAACCTACGCTAGCAAGCTTAAAAGGTGGCAACCTTGTTGAATATAACGAAGAGCAATGGTCAGCTACTGTTGGTGTTGGTCGTAAACTGAACGACAAGTGGGCGGGCAATGTCTCTGTAGGTTGGGACTCTGGTGTCGACAATCCTGTAACGACTCTTGGTCCAACTGAAGGCTACTGGAATGTAGGTCTAGGTGTTCAATACTCACCAGCACCAAACTACTTTATTGCGGGTGGTGTTAAATACTTCTGGTTAGGTGATGCAACCGCTTTAACAGTTGCTAACCCGAATGTTGGTGAATTCACAGATAACCATGCGATTGGCTACGGTTTAAAAATGGGTTACCGCTTCTAATCTATTGCTTTTCAAAGGAGCCATCCTTCAGGGTGGCTTTTTTTTCAACTAAAACTCCCAGTTTTTATACAAGTGTTAACCAAATGTTCAAATTTAAAACAATCAAACTTATACTTACCCGAACATCCATCCAAAAAATTATTCAATAAAATTCAATGAATTAAAATTAATTAATAGTATATTTACTCTAATCAAGTACAATTTATAACTTATTCAGTTCATTTATTCTGCGAAGTCGAGCATTTACTCTTTTTTTAAATATGTTACTTTTCCTGCACTTTTTGTTACATAAAGCATCAGGGAACGACCATGAAGCTCAATAAAATCTATTCGGCTATTTTACTTAGCACTCTCCCACTTACACCTGCGCTTGCTGCTGGTTTAGACCGTTCTGGTCAATCTATTGCTGCATTTTTACAATCAGGCAATTATGCAGAAGCAGGTATTTCAGTTTTAGATCCAAAAGTTCAATCTAATCAATTGAAAGTAAAAGATATGGCAGAAGACTATTATTTCCCTTCTGCAGCAATTAAAGTACAAGCCACTGATAAAATCTCTCTCGGTCTTTTATATGACCAACCATTTGGTGCAGAATCTCTCTTCCCTTCGAACAATCCTGTTTTTGCCGTAAATGGTGAAGCAACTCAAGTAGAAGTTGAAACACACAATCTTACCGCTTTAATTGGTTACCAACCTACAGAAAACTGGAATTTCTACGCTGGACCAGTTTGGCAGACAGTAGAAGCAGATATTAATTTACGTGGTCAAGCGTATGGTAATACTGGTTACAACATTGAGGTTAAAAAGGAAGAAGCTTGGGGTTGGCTTGCTGGTTTTGCTTATCAAATTCCAGAAATTGCATTAAAGACTGCTGTTACCTATCGTTCTGAAATTAAGCACAATGCTAACTCAGTAGAAACATCGGATATAAAAATTCCTGCGGGTTACCTCCCCCACTTACCAAATGGAATTGAAGAAACACGCTTAGAAAAACTAAATGCAACAACACCACAATCTGTAAATATAGATTTTCAAACAGGTATTGCAGCGAATACTTTAGTTTTTGCCAATATTCGCTGGGTACATTGGGATCAATTTGCTGTTAAACCCTCACTATTAGGGGATTTATCCATTATCCAAAAACCTACAGCACAGCGCCAAAACCTCATCGACTATTCAGATGATCAATGGTCTGCAACCGTAGGCGTGGGTCGCAAGTTTAATAGTCATTGGTCTGGTTCTGCTTCTGTAGGTTATGACTCTGGTGCGGGTAACCCTGTCACCACTTTAGGTCCAACAGAAGGTTATTGGAGTGTTGGCTTAGGTGGTCAATATAGCCCAGCAGAAAACTATTTTATTCAAGCTGGCGTAAAATATTTTTGGTTGGGTGATGCCACTGCACGTACGGGTACAACAGACGTTGGTGAATTTGAAGACAACTATGCTTTGGGTTATGGTCTAAAATTCGGCTACCGCTTCTAAATCAATGCACTGTTAAAACCGCATAAATAACAAAGGGCATCAAATGATGCCCTTTGTTATACTCAGCTTCAGGTTAAGCTGGAATATCACGTACAGAAGCACCACGAATTGCTTCTTTTAATGCTTCATAACCATTAATTGCAGGAAATTGTGGGAATTCTGCAATCACATTTTCAGGTGCATCAAATAAGAAACCATGATCCGCTTCACCTAGCATCGTGGTGTCGTTATATGAATCACCTGCAGCAATTACACGGAAATTTAAACCGTGTAAGGCTTTAACAGCCTGACGTTTTTGATCAGGTTGACGCAATTTATAAGCGGTAATCATGCCATTTTCATCTGATTCTAACTTGTGGCAGAAAATTGTTGGCCAACCCAATTGCTTCATCAACGGATGTGCAAATTCATAGAACGTATCTGAAAGAATAATCAATTGGAAGTGTGTGCTCACCCACTCGACAAACTCTTTCGCGCCAGGGAATGGCCCCATATCCGCAATCACCGCTTGAATATCATTCAAACCCAAGCCATGCTGTTTTAGAATATTTAAACGCTGAGTCATCAACACATCGTAGTCTGGAATATCACGTGTAGTTGCTTCAAGTTCTTTAATGCCAGTTTTTTTAGCAAAGTTAATCCAAATTTCTGGAACTAACACACCTTCAAGATCAAGACATACGATTTCCATGGGTTCTCCCAAAATACCTGTAAAAATTTTTCCCTATCATAGCCGAAGATTTGGTATTTGCCTTGTTCTTTTTTAAATCTATTTCATTCATAAGCATTTATTTTTTAGTGATAAGACCTTTTTAGGAATTCCATTAAAATAATTCGCTCAAGAACAAAGATTAGCCCTCAAGCCGACTGCAGGAAGATTTATGCGCACCATTCCCACCATAGACATTGTTGATGCACTCGCGACTGAATATGCCGATAAATCACCGAGTGACATTTTAAAACTTGCCTTAAGTCAGCAAGGCGAAGTCGCGATTTCATTTTCAGGTGCGGAGGATGTAGTGCTGATTGATATGGCATCCAATTTAGGTGTGCCATTTCGTGTATTTAGTTTAGATACAGGACGTTTGCATCCTGAAACCTATCAATTTTTAGAAACTGTACGCAAATATTATAATATTGAGATCGAAATTTGCTTTCCTGAAACTGAAGCAGTGCAACAATTGGTTCAAGAAAAAGGCTTATTTAGCTTTTTTGAAGATGGGCATCAAGAATGTTGTGGGATTCGTAAAGTTCAACCTTTACGTAAAAAACTGGCAACACTAGATGGCTGGATTACAGGTCAACGTAAAGACCAAAGTCCAGGTACACGCCAAGATATTCCTGTCGTACAAGCAGATGCAGGATTTTCAGGCCCTAACAAGCAATTAATCAAATACAATCCACTGGCAAACTGGTCAAGTAGTGACGTGTGGAATTACATTCGCATGATGGAAATTCCATACAATCGTTTGCATGAAAAAGGTTTTATTTCAATTGGCTGTGAACCTTGCACCCGCCCTGTTCTTCCGAACCAACATGAACGCGAAGGGCGTTGGTGGTGGGAAGAAGCAACACACAAAGAATGCGGTCTACATGCTGGAAATTTAAAATAACACATCTATTACTACAATAAAAATCACAGTTTTACTGTGATTTTTATTGACTTGCGATGGCGCAAAAATCACTATATTTGTTTGATAAAAAAGATATACTGAATTAAATCTTATATAACTCTAAAAACCTTGTTCAGATAAGAACAAGCGTAGAAATTGCAGTGAGGCAATCCACAATATGCGTCCATTACACCCTATTGATTTTATTTTCCTATCACTCGAAAAACGTCAACAGCCCATGCATGTGGGTGGATTATTCTTATTCCAAATTCCAGAACATGCACCAGCCACTTTTATTCAAGACTTGGTTGCCGATATTCGCAATTCAAAGTCGATGCCTATTGCACCATTTAACAATAAGCTCAATGGTCTGTTTTGGGATGAAGATGAAGAGTTCGATCTCGATCATCACTTCCGTCATATTGCCTTGCCAAAGCCAGGCCGTATTCGTGAATTATTAACTTATATTTCACAAGAACACAGCTCGTTGATTGATCGCGCCAAACCACTCTGGACTTGCCATATTATTGAAGGTATTGAAGATAATCGTTTTGCGATGTTCTTTAAAATTCATCATGCCATGGTAGATGGTATTGCTGGCATGCGTTTGGTGGAAAAATCCCTTTCGCACGACGAAAATGCAAAAAGAATTGTACCACCTTGGTGTGTAGAAGGCCCACGTGCTAAACGCCTGAAAGAACCGAAAGTCAGCCGTTTAAAGAAAATTTTTGGTGGAGTTAAAGGTCAGTTTGAAGCAACCCCTCGCGCAGTTTATGAAGTATCACAAACTGTTGCCAAAGATATGGGACGTAACCCCGATTATGTTTCTAGCTTCCAAGCACCAAGCACCATCTTAAACCAACGTGTGAGCGCCTCACGTCGTTTTGCCGCTCAATCTTTTGAGTTTGCACGTTTGCACCGTATTGCTAAAGCTTTGGGTGTAACTATTAATGATGTGGTGCTGGCAATTTGCTCAGGCGCATTGCGTGAGTACTTACTCAGCCAATATGCATTACCTAAAAAACCTCTTATTGCAATGGTGCCTGCCTCTATTCGTGATGACGATTCTGAAGTATCCAATCGAATCACCATGATTTTAGCCAACTTAGGTACGCACAAAGAAGATCCGCTTGAGCGTTTAAAAATTGTGCGCCGCAGTGTACAAAATGCCAAGCAGCGTTTTAAGCGCATGAATGCCAATCAAATTATGAACTATAGTGCTTTTGTTTACGGCGCTGCTGGTTTAAATATTTTGTCAGGCATTATGCCAAAACGTCAGGCCTTTAACTTGGTTATTTCCAATGTACCTGGCCCACGTGAACCTTTGTATTGGAATGGTGCAAAGCTAGATGCACTATACCCTGCTTCAATCGTGTTAGATGGACAAGCTTTAAACATTACCATGACCAGCTATTTAGACAAATTAGAAGTTGGTTTAACTGCTTGTCGTCATGCCTTACCGAAAATGCAAAACTTATTGCAACACTTGGAAGATGAAATTCAGCGTTTTGAACAGATTATTGATGCGCCTGAAGGGGTCAATAAAATCGTGGATTGATACGTCAATCCATCAGAAAAATAATTCAATAGAATCAATTAAGGGGCAATTGCTGCCCCTTATTTTTGAATAGTACGACACTGTTTTAATAATTGCTGACAAACCGCGCTAACCATTGCGGTGGTAATTTGAGTTTCTTTACCTTGCTCATCCACAATATAACCGTTATGTGTCACTTTACGATCTAATACTTTTAAACTCTTTTGAATCACAACTTTACTCATACCCATGACATACCTCATTTGCTAAACCGAGGGAGATGTTCGGCTTTGGCTACTCTGTATGCTTAGTATTGAGAATTCACTCAAAAAAGTAAAATTTCAGATGTAACAACTGTTTAGCGATATCCTGTTACAATTTCAGCTCAAAATGATATCGTATTGCTCTTGCGTATATAAATTTTCCACCTGAAATTTAATCACACGGCTGACAAAGTGCTCTAAATCCGCCACTGCTGGCGCTTCGGCAGTTAACAATCGGTCAATCACCGATGGGTGCGCAACGACAGTAAAGCCACGTTGTGATTCAAATGCGCGTGCGTATCTTAAAATTTCTCGAAAAATTTCGTAACATACTGACTCTGCTGTTTTGACATATCCCCGTCCCTGACAAGTTGGACAGGCTTCACAAAGTAAATGTTCTAATGATTCACGGGTGCGTTTACGGGTCATCTCGACCAAGCCCAGTTCAGACACTTGGGTAATTTTGGTCTTGGCATGATCTCGTTCAAGCATACGCTCAAACTGACTCAAGACTTCATCACGATGCTGTACTTCTTGCATATCAATGAAGTCGATAATGATGATGCCACCCAAATTACGCAAACGTAACTGGCGGGCAATGACCTGTGTCGCTTCCATATTGGTTTTAAAAACAGTGTCTTCTAAAGTCCGACCACCGACATAAGAACCCGTATTCACATCAATGGTGGTCATGGCTTCGGTCTGATCAATCATCAGATAACCGCCTGACTTTAATGCCACACGGGTTTGCAACGCTTTTTGAATATCTTCTTCGACATTGTATAAATCGAACAGTGGGCGCTCGCCTGGGTAATGAATCAGGCGATTGTGCATATTGGGCACAAACTCATCCACAAATTCTTTTAATTTGGCGTGAATTTCACGAGAATCGACATAAATTTTGGCGGTGTTATCATTCGCCAAATCACGAATTACGCGTTGCGGTAACGGCAACTCTTCAAAAATCAAAGAAGGCACAGCAATGCTTTTTTGTTTACGCTGAATGTATTCCCACAATTTTGCCAAGTAACACATATCTTGCACTAAGGCCGCTTCATCGACGCCTTCGGCTGCTGTGCGTACAATCACTGAGCCTGGTAATTTATGCTCAGCCTGAATGGTTTCAATGATCCCGCGTAGACGCTCACGTTCTTCACTCGATTCAATGCGTTGTGATACGCCAATATGACTGCCATACGGCATTAGAACCAAATAACGCGAAGGAATGGAAAGATCAGTGCTCAGTCGTGCGCCTTTAGTACCGAGCATATCTTTCATCACTTGCACGGTTAGAATTTGCCCAGGCTGCAATAATTCAAAGACATTCGGTGTAGGTTGGCTGCGCGGCCAAATCATGTCATTGATATGCAAAAAAGCAGTACGCGATAAACCAATATCGACAAAAGCGGCTTGCATGCCTGGCAGCACGCGCACCACTTTGCCTTTATAAATATTGCCCACCAAACCACGCTTGGCTGTACGCTCAACGAATAGTTCATTGACCGTGCCGTTTTGAATTAACGCCACCCGACACTCCATCGGTGTGACGTTAATCAACAACTCGTCAGACATAATAAAACTCAAAACATTATAAAAATTTTTGTGCAGCAGTTAATTTAGTGCCTTAACTGTCTGTAATAACTGTACGGTTTCATAGAGTGGCAGGCCGACAACATTGCTATAACTGCCCTCAATACGCGGAATATAACGTGCTGCGATGCCCTGAATCGCATAAGCACCCGCTTTTCCAATCGGCTCACCTGTTGCCCAGTAGCTTTCCATATCATCTAGGCTAAGCGATTGAAATTCAACCTGTGTACGTACCACTATACTGGATTTTTTCTGTTTTGTACGCACACAAACCCCTGAAAAAACATCATGTTTTCGACCAGAAAGTTGTGACCAAATGGCAAAGGCATGTGCTTTGGATTCTGGCTTGCCCAAAATCTGCCCATCTACGCCTAGACTGGTATCGGCAGCAATCACAATAGCATCAGGAAATAGCCGTAAAACCGCATCGGCTTTGGCACATGCCAACCGCTCAACATACGCGGCAACATCTTCGCCCGCTAAAATAGATTCATCGATGTCTGGACTGTAAATTTCAAATTCCAGCCCAAGCTGTTGCAGGAGTTCCCGACGGCGCGGTGAACTTGAGGCAAGAATTAAATGCGCCATTTTCGCAAGAAATAATACAGCACAGGCCAGAGCAAAATACTACTCAGCAAAGGTTGCCAATGACGGGCAAATGGGAACTGAATCCCACCCATGACTTGCATCACCCAAATCAGGGCGAGGTGAGCCAAAATTGCGATTACACTAATGACCCATAAATTCGCAAACGTCATAATACGGCGCTCACGAGTCAGGAAACGCGCCACAAAAGTAATCACCACAAAACTCAAGGCATTCATGCCCAAAGGTGCATCGAGGAGCAAGTCTGCAAACAAGCCTGTACCAAAGGCAAACCAAATACCACACCAAGTTGGTTGCCCAAACACCCAAAACAAGGTCACCATCAACATAAACAATGGTCGCCAACCCGAGCCTGTATAAGACAGCGGATACACCATGAGTACAGATGCAGCAATTACAGAAAAAATAATCGGAAATAGTGGATCTTTATTCTTGTTTTGTCCGAGTCGGGTTTGTCCAATTTTAGCGATTGGCATTTGGCTGCTCCTTCGCTAAAGATTCTGAGAACAGCACCACCACATGATGACCACCCGCCAATTGTGCTGCAGGCATCACATCAATTTGTGCAAACTCACCAGAATTATGTCGGCTGATTTTGGCAATGCTTCCAACCAAATATCCTGCAGGGAAATGCTCGCCCAAGCCTGAGCTATAGACTTTCTCTCCAACCTGAATATTGGCACTGGTCGGTACATATTCCATTTTCAAACGCCCTAAATCGCCCGTACCCGACACAATGGCTCGCATGCCTGTATGTTCCAAACGCACTGAAAGCGAGTGTTCTTTGTCAGAAAGCAACATGACACGGCTACTGTGTGGATACACCGCAATGATCTGCCCCATAATGCCTTTATCATCCAAAACGGTTTGCCCAACTTTGAGCTGATTTTGTGAACCACGGTTAATCACAATAATATGACGCAAAGGATCGGCATCGGTACCAATCACTTCGGCAATTTCCATGCGTCCATCAATAATTAAAGGCGTATCGAGTAGACCGCGCAGGCGAGTATTTTCTGCAGAGAGTTCAGACAATTTTTGCAAACGGACTTGAGCCTGTAATAGCTCTGCCTGCATCGCGGTATTTTCACGACGCAATTGAGCTTCAGACTTACTTTGTTGACTTAGCCATTCTCGCGACAATACAGGATAGCTTGCAAAGGCATAAATTGGATTATATGCCGCATACAAAACATCACGTGCAGGTTGAATTACATGCGGGACACGCCAGTTAAAGAACAGGATGACCAAGCAAGTAATGACCGCAATTATAAAAGAGCGAAAAGATGGCGGTTGTCTGGAAAACAGATTTGTTTGCACCGCCGAATCCTATGTATTAGCCAACAAATAACATATCGTGGTTTGGATTATCAAAGAATTCCAAGACCTTGCCGCCACCGCGGGTAACGCAAGTTAATGGTTCTTCTGCAACTACCACAGGCAAGCCTGTTTCTTGTGCCAAAAGCTTGTCTAGGTTACGCAATAACGCACCTCCACCGGTGAGCACAATTCCACGCTCTGCAATATCGGAAGAAAGTTCTGGTGGAGTTTGTTCCAGTGCAGATTTTACTGCCGATACAATGCTTTGTAACGGATCAGAAATAGCTTGGGTAATTTCATCAGAAGTTACAGTAATGGCACGTGGCACACCTTCTGCCAAGTTACGACCACGTACTTCAATTTCCAGTGGTTTAGCACCTTCATCTGGCAATGCCATGCCAACTTCTTTCTTAATAGTTTCTGCTGTGGTTTCACCAATCACACAACCATGTGCCTTACGCACGTAGTTAATGATTTGCTCATCAAATACATCACCACCAATACGCAATGAATCTGAATAAACACAACCTTGTAATGAAATGATCGCGATTTCTGTCGTGCCACCGCCAACATCTACCACCATTGAACCACAGGCTTGCTCGACTGGCATACCTGCGCCAATTGCTGCTGCCATTGGCTCTTCAATTAAACGTACATCACGTGCGCCTGCGTTAAACACGGCTTCACGAATCGCACGGCGCTCTACCAAAGTAGATTTGCATGGTACACACACCACTACACGCGGTGCAGGTGGGAATAAACGTTTTTCATGCACTTTGCCAATAAATTGGTTCAGCATGGTTTCAGTCACTTCAAAATCAGCGATGACACCATCTTTCATTGGGCGAATTGCAGAAATGTTTGCAGGGGTACGACCCAACATTTGTTTGGCATCAAGACCGACTGCGGCAACAATTTTCTGTGAACCGCTGTGACGAATTGCCACAACTGTCGGTTCATTTAATATAATGCCTCGTCCTGGCGCATAAATAAGTGTATTTGCTGTACCTAAATCAATGGCTAGGTCTGGCGAAAACAAGCCAATTAGTCGTTTTAGAATCACGGAGTCGTTCTCGATTAAACTTTATGTGGACGCAAGTTGGCAACTTTAACTAAATGTGGTGCGTTGAACAAGTCAATCGCTTATTATAACGCACGATATTTTGAAATTTTTTATTAATACTGATTTTAGGTGATGTTATGTCTACCTCGGATGCTCAGCATTCTGCAGATTTAAATGCACAAACAGTTTCAGCAATTGCCCATCTTGCTCGTCTTAAACTCAATGATACGCAATCTGCTGAGTATGCTCAAAGTCTAAATAAAATTTTAGGCATGATGGAAAGCTTAAAAGGCATAAATACCGATGACGTTGAGCCTTTAAAAAGCCCATTTGACCACCCTCAACCATTACGTGAAGACGTCGTAACCGAACAGAATCATCGTGAGCAATATCAAGCTGTTGCCCCTGCAGTTCAGGATGGCTTGTACCTTGTTCCACGTGTGATTGAATAATTTATTCGGCTGTTACATTTTGACTTCATAAAAAGGTAAAAGAATTTTTCTCATGACAGATTTACATCGCTTATCGATTCGTGAAATCTCTGAGGGTTTAGCGGCAGCCAAATTCTCCTCTCGCGAACTAACAGAACATTATTTAAAACGTATTGCCAAAATTGATCCGCAAGTGCGCTCTTATGTCACCGTGACCAATGAAGTAGCACTGGCACAGGCGGATGCAGCCGATGCATTACGTCAGGCGGGTCAAGCGACAGCACTGACAGGTATTCCTGTTGCACATAAAGATATTTTTTGTACCCAAGGCATTAAAACCTCTGCGGGTTCAAAAATGCTGGACAATTTTATCTCGCCTTATGACGCAACTGTGGTGGCACAAGGTAAAAATGCAGGTTTGGTCACTTTGGGTAAAGTGAACATGGACGAATTCGCAATGGGTTCAACCTCTGAAAGTTCGTTCTATGGCGCGACCAAAAACCCATGGGCACTTGACCATGTACCGGGTGGTTCGTCAGGTGGTTCTGCTGCTGTCGTGGCGGCTGACCTTGCACCATTTGCTACAGGTACAGATACAGGTGGTTCAATCCGTCAGCCTGCGTCTTTCTGTGGTTTGACTGGTCTCAAACCAACTTACGGACGTGTTTCACGTTACGGCATCATCGCTTATGCATCATCTTTAGATCAGGCAGGCCCAATGGCACGCTCTGCAGAAGACTGCGCATATTTAATGAATGTAATGGCAGGTCATGACGCCAAAGACTCAACCTCTATGGATAAAGCGGTTGAAGATTATGTGGCGAACCTGAATGCAACAACGCTCAAAGGCTTACGCATTGGTATTCCGAAACAATACTTCAATGTGGCTGGTTTAGATGCTGCGGTGAAAGCACGTGTTGAAGAATCACTAAAAAAATTAGAAGAATTGGGCGCAGTATTGGTTGAGATTGATCTCAACATGACTGAAAGCTACGTGCCAACTTACTATCTGATTGCCCCTGCAGAAGCATCATCTAACCTTTCTCGTTACGATGGTGTGCGTTATGGCTACCGTGCAGAAAATCCTCAAGATATTTTAGACCTTTACAAACGCTCACGTTCTGAAGGTTTTGGTGCAGAAGTGCAACGTCGTATCTTGATTGGTACTTATGCCCTTTCTGCGGGTTATTACGATGCTTATTACGTGAAAGCGCAAAAAGTCCGTCGTTTAATTCAGCAAGACTTCTTAAAAGCCTTTGAACAGGTCGATGTGATTGCAGCACCAACTGCACCAACAACTGCCTACAAAATTGGCGCGTCTTTAGACCCAGTTGAAATGTATTTGGGTGATATTTACACCATCGCGGTGAACTTAGCGGGCTTACCTGCAATTAGTGCGCCTGTTGGTTTTGACCAAGATCACTTGCCTGTAGGTTTACAATTGATTGGCAATTACTGGTCTGAATCACAACTGCTATCTGTGGTACATCAGTATCAACAAGCGACCGATTGGCATACTCAACGCGCTGCAATTGCTGAGGAGAACGCATAATGGCGAAGAATACTGCTAAACCAAAATCAAACCTGATTGATGGTTGGGAAGTCGTGATTGGTATTGAGATTCATACTCAGCTTGCAACCAATTCTAAAATTTTCTCAGGTTCATCAACCGAATTTGGTCAAGACCCAAATACGCAAGCCAGCCTTGTTGATTTAGCTATGCCGGGCGTCTTGCCTGTGTTGAATAAAGAAGTGGTGGATTTGGCAATCCGTTTTGGCTTGGGTATTGATGCCTACATCGACCAAGCCTCTGTATTTGCACGTAAAAACTACTTCTACCCTGACTCGCCTAAAGGCTACCAGATCAGCCAGATGGATAACCCGATTGTAGGCTTGGGTCATATCGACATCCAACTTGAAGATGGCACAACCAAACGCATTGGCGTAACCCGTGCACACCTTGAGGAAGATGCAGGTAAATCGATTCACGACCAATTTGAAGGCATGTCAGGTATTGACTTAAACCGTGCAGGCACACCTTTATTGGAAATAGTATCTGAGCCAGATATGCGTTCGGTTGAAGAAGCGGTTGCTTACATTAAAGCGATTCACACACTGGTTCGTTGGTTAGGTATTTCTGACGGCAACATGGCTGAAGGTTCGTTCCGTGCGGACTGTAACGTGTCGTTACGTCGTCCGGGTCAACCCTTCGGTACACGTTGTGAACTTAAAAACCTGAACTCATTCCGCTTTATTGAACAAGCGATCAATGTTGAAATTGAACGTCAAATGGAAATCTTGGAATGGGATGGTACGATTGACCAAGAAACACGTTTGTTTGACCCTGTGAAGATGGAAACGCGTTCAATGCGTTCGAAGGAAGAAGCCAACGATTACCGTTACTTCCCTGATCCAGACTTGTTGCCTGTGATTATTCCTGACGCGCAAATTGAAGCCATTAAGGCGACTATGCCTGAGCTTCCTGCTGCACGTCGTGCACGTTTCGTGGCGGACTTTGGTGTGACTGAGTACGATGCTCACGTACTGACACTGACTCGTGAAATGTCAGAGTTTTACGAAGCTGTAGTTGCTGCGGCTGGTGGTGCGGCTCAAGGTAAAGTTTCTGCAAACTGGGTAATGGGTGAATTCTCAGGTGCTTTAAATAAAGCAGGCTTAGATTTGGCTGATTCTCCTGTATCTGCGGAAAAACTTGGCGGTATGATCGCGCGTATTGTGGACAACACGATTAACGGTAAGATCGCGAAGCAAGTATTCGGCTTTATGTGGGACGAAGGCAAATCTGCGGACGAGATTATTGCTGAGAAAGGCTTGAAACAGGAAACTGATACAGGCGCGATTGAAGCAATCATTAAAGAAGTTCTCGCTGCCAATGAGAAGATGGTTGAAGAGTATAAATCTGGTAAAGAGAAAGCCTTTAACGGTCTTGTTGGTCAAGTGATGAAAGCAGCTAAAGGTAAAGCTAACCCTGCGCAAGTGAATGAATTAATGAAGAAATTGATTGGTTGATCTGATATTTCTTTAAAAGAAAACCCGCGAAAGCGGGTTTTCTTTTTTAGCTAAAATGGCAGTTCATCATCATTATTTTTAATTATCTCCAATATTATGCTATGGAACTTCTTTACATAATTTATAGAGATTTTTTCCTTAAATTTAATAGAAAATATTTCCTTTTCTAAAGAATAATCCACACTAATAATTAAAGGAATTTCCTTTTTAATATAGCTAATGATTAAGCTGTCATTAAAAAGTAAACATGTATTCTTTTCCGAATTGGTTTGATACTCTCTCCACCCATTGCTCTATTTTATCAGCTGTCATGACTTGAAAATCTCGCCAATAATATTTCATCTGCTTCCATACCATCTCGATTCGATTTAACTCA
>NZ_SJNS01000012.1:0-82419 GCF_004331005.1 Acinetobacter sp. ANC 5045
CCACATCCATAAAGCGGGTCAATTTGTCCTTTTCACGTTGAACAGGAATAATTGGAATACCGCCATATTTCTGCCATGACTGCACCAATTGGGTTCCATGCGCCTTATCCTCAACTTTCATGTATCGAAGTGGCTTTGTTGTGAAGTCATACGCTTTATGTTTATCGATAAATGCTTTCGCTTTCTTATTCATCTCTGGCGCTTCCCATTTGCCGCGCAAAAGATCAATCAAATAAAGCTTGCCATCTACCCCCATACCAACCAAAAGAAAGACAGTGAAGTCATTTTCTTCTTTGACCTTTTGAGCGGTATCCACATATACAGCACGCCAAACCAGTTCAGGTAATTCGTGATATTCACCAAACCACTCGCCCTTGATTAGATCACCACCTAATTTCTTAGGTTGCTGCATGTATTGGCTGCTGAACGTGTAACGTGAAACTGTTGCGCCATCTTTGTCTTGACCACCTTTCTCCAACTGCAGCAAAGACTGCAGTGATTCTTTCAATGGCCAATAGCTTTGACGCCCTTTTTCGTCTCGCTCAACGTCACGTGGTACCTTCTTTTGAATATGCTCAGGCAGTGACTGAATGTAATCATCATCAATCAAGGCAGGGATTGAAATTTGATGCCATTCGCCTGGTACGTTGCCAGTCATCACAAAGTTAGTCGGATCCTCAACGTGCAAACGCTGCATGATCAAAATAATCGGTGTCGATGATTTAGCTTTACGTGAGTTCACCGTGTTTAGAATTTTACGGTTTGCTTTGTTACGTGCTGTCTTACTGAATGCATCTTCTGGTTTAAGTGGGTCATCAAGAATGATAGCCCCTGTGAACCCAAGATCAGCTAAGGTACCAGCACGACGCCCTGTAACCTGACCACCCATCGAGGCGCTATACACATGCCCCGCCTCATAGCCATCTACTGTGGTTTTCCATGATGCCTTTGCATCGGTACTGGTTGAAATTTTGACTGGCCATAAGGCTTGAAAGTCTGGTGACTTCACGATATTTCGAGCTGTGGCCGAAACATCCTCAACCAAAGACTGTGAAAATGATAAATACAGAAAGCGTGAACGCTGGTTACGCCCAATCCCCCGTGCAATCAGGTTGGTAAGTAATTCAGTTTTACCACTGCCTGGTGGTACGTTAATCACAAGGTTGGGAATTTCACCACTGATAACTTTATCAATCGCATCAGCAATATATTCATGGTGCCAATTCACCAAGAATTTAAACCCCATACGTGGCAGGAAAAATGCCCGAGTAAAAAACAAATGCTCATCTTCACATTTGATTCTTTTTGCTTTTAATTTGACTGGGTCAATATTCGCTCTCGAGTTCATTTATCGCCTGCCTTACCTGCTCATCAGTGGCAGTAACAACTACTGTATTTTCGTTCTGAATCGGTCCACCACCTGCACCTGTGATTTCTTGTTTATTTGTAAACTGCCCACCGCAGTCTTTAGCAGCCTGTTCAAGAATCTTGAGTGACATCACTGTGTTCTTTGCATTGCGTTCTAGCTGCTTCTGATATTGCTTTAAGCGGTAATGTTTGTTTGCAATCGGGATATCAATTAAGCCAGCATCAAAATCGGTGCGGGTTTTATGAAACAGCTCGACGAATTTTTTACTTAGATTTCTGCCTGAATATTTTGTTGGATCGTAAGCCTGGCATTGGCTTCGTGAAATTTGAATCCCATACTCTTGTTTGACGAGATCAACCACCTCTTGAGGGGTGTCACGGCATGCAAGAGCTTGAACTATAAATATTTTTACAGGCTCTTTTAGTGCTGCCATAAGCTCCCCTTTGTACAACTACGTACAACAAAGCAGGCAAAAAAATTTAAGCCAACTTCAATAAACACGTACCACATGCATGAGCAATTTTTGCCTTGCCGATTGTTGGACCATCATTTGCAAGCTCCACCATTTTTTGAACGTCTGGTGATGCACCGTAACGCTGAACGACACCGTGAAATTCTTCTACATCATGCGGTCGCAAATAATATTTATACTCACCTGTAGACGGGCTGATTTGGTAATTACCATCTTCATCTTTTTTAGCACCCACGTGATACAGCTCATGTTCGATCAATGCACAAAAATCAGTATCACTGGCATTGTGTGCAAACCATGCATCAATCGTGATGATGAAATTCGGTACACAACCAAACCAGTCAATCATCTGTTTTTCTTGACGCATCTTTCGCCAGCCGCCCGCCATCGGCGCAAACTTTTCAGTCTGACCTAAAACAATTTTTTCAGACTTTTTAAATCCACTTGATGCCCATAGCACCATAAATAAATCATCATCCCACGGCGATATATGCATGTGATCAGGGTTGTGTAGCTCACCATCCTCATCAATGAATGTTTTTAAAATCCATTCTTTTAGTTCGTGTGCAGGCTCAAATCCCACTGGTTCTTCAGGGTCAAGATCAAGCAGGTTTTGAGGCGGCATTGGTCGTTTCACAGCAATACATTCCGTAAGTTTCTAATACGATCTTTTAAGCGGCGCATGATGCCGTCTATCGCTAGCATCTCTGCCCGCGTCAATCCCGATCTACTGAGATTCTGATACTTGGACAGCTCAGCACTGCAAAATTCTAAGTCTTGTTTCGCCTGTACTTTGTCTGTCATAGGTACCACCAATAAGAAAAGAAAAACCCCTCAACATCTAAAATGCGAGGGGGTTTATTTGCCGTAATACGTTCGGCGAATTTTAAGAATAAAAAAGCCTGTTTAACTCTCTCTCTAATTAAACAGGCTTGACTTGCGCTACAACTTATTTCTTATTTGCAGATCAAACATAAAGCTTAAATATTTCATTCTAATGACATGGCTATTTGTTTGAGTGATTGTTATTCAACTTCTTTCAAACAATCCCGACACACTTTGATTTCTTCATCATCAATCGTGTAATCGATCTCAGTCGCACCATGAAAGCCGAATAAGCATTTTAAAAATTGGAGCATATGGGTCTCCTGAATATTGGCGCGCCTGACAGGATTCGAACCTGTGACTATCCGCTTAGAAGGCGGATGCTCTATCCAGTTGAGCTAATGGCGCAATAAGGGGCGGCAATCCAACTTAAACCACTACGAATAAGGAAACCGCCATAAAAAAAGCCCGCTCTGGGTGTAGTGCGGGCTATAAACTAAGGATCTTAAAAGATCATGCAGAAACTACAGCAAGTTTCTGCTCGCTATATTGAAGATTAACGGACCATTACTCATTGGCAAAATATATCAAAAAATAAGAATAAATTTAAATATAAACAAAATCTTAGGTTATCTGGACATGCTATTTTCTTTAGAAAGCTCCTCTAATTCTGTGAGTTTGTCTTTAGAGGCGCTATGCACATAAAAGCCCAATAAAAACACAAGCACCAATAACACTACACCTAAAATCACAACTCTTTTATTTTTCATTTGATTACTCTTATTTTAATGATATACCCCATTATTATATTTAAATACATAAAAAACAATAAAAAAAGCCCACATTTCTGTGAGCCTTTACGGTAACTACCAGTCTTTCCTGATCGTCATTTGCTTTTCGTGGTTAAGTGCGTATACATGACTTTGACCACTTACCATAAATATGCCATATCACGTGCGCACGGTCAAATGATATTCACTCTATTTTTAAACGCTTATCATGTCCTGCAAGGTAGTATTTCCCTGCGTAAACCATATTCTTGATTGATGTTCTTCCAAGCGTGAACTCTCTTGCCATCTGATCAAGTGACAACCCTCGCACATTCTTCTCAATAAACAACTTCACCGCCACCTTTGCTGACTGACAAATCCGATTTGAGAATTGAATATCAATAATCAACTTTCGTATTTCTTCAGCTTCATCATCTGAAATGCTGCACACGATTTGGTTTTTACGACTACCGTAGTCTTTGTTGTTTTCGCAGATCAGCCAGTAAATCTGATTAATGCCTAAACTATCTGGAACATTTCCAGACTTCATTCTGCAGGTTTGGATGTATGCACCATACTGTTTCAACCATTCTTCGATTGAATATTTTGACCAATCCATCACGTGTGTTTTTACTGCTGCATTCATCCCTATTCCCTCTTATTTCCCAAATATTCCCAACAAAACCTGCCCAATGATAAAAACCACCACCATGATCACCAATGCCTTATCTGCACTATTCATCCCCATTCCCCTAAATCTCTCTAATCTCTAAACCGTGTACTGACTTCATCAAGTGCTTTTTCAGGCGATAAACTGGCAAGCTTCGCGTCATCTTGCTTTTGACATCCTCAACCACCAGCCGCCCTTTTTCTTGATAAACAAAATCTGCGATATACTTCACTGCTGGCTTGCGTCTTGGTTCATTTTCAAACTTGACCGACTCAGCCAAAATGAAAGCCTTTTGCAGTTCTAAGTTTTCAATTTCACCCGCACGCTCTAACAGTGACAAATCCCGATAACGCCTTGCTTCTTTCTGACTATCGAAAGTGATGCCGTTAAGCACCACCTTCTTGTTGTTATATTTAGTCATTGGCAGCTCTCCACATCTGTAATGGCTTGTTTCACTCGAATCCAATATGGGTCTGAATAAGAGTCTGAAACCATATATTCATATTCAGCCATTTCTACACCACCCAACTTTTCAACCAATTCATGCGACTCTACAAGGCGTTTTAGGCTCTCATGCATTTCTATCGTTCTAATAATGCCATTCTCAAGAAATTGCTTTACCGATCTCAAACCCACTGCTTTAAAAAACTCATTCGCTTTCATGCTCAATCCCCCTGCACAATCGTCATCGGCGAAATGTGGTTGCGAATATCACTTACATAGTCGGTGCGGTCGTGGTCGGCTAGAGCGGCGCGGAGGTCATTAAGACTTATTGCGCCATCAAGCAAAACACTCCCCATTCGCGTGTAGCCATTACCTGGTATGTAGAAGTTTGCTATTGCAGGCGCCCCATCCACAATTTTCCGCATCTGTTCGATTGTTAAATTCATGCTGCCACCCCTTGATCTCTCAGCATTTTTGCCTGCTTGAAATACAAATAATCTTCAACATTGTTAAATGCGGTCTGCACTCTCAATAACGCATCACTACGCACACGCTCAAAACCTACTGGCACCTCACGCTCCAAAATGTCGCTCAGCTCCTTATTGATTCCTTTCCAGCGTGTTTTTAATCCATAGCCACGATCTACAGACAATTCCGAGCCAAAACGAAAGTCTTCAAAACTCATTTTCGGCATTGAGAATTGAGTCGGCACGGTAATCACTTCGTCTGTTTCTGCGTTGTAGTAATGCGAATCGACTCCTAAAAACCATTCCTGTTCTAATGGAATGAGTAAGTTTTTAAGGCAGATAATCAGGTCACCGTGATACACGTCATAAACCACATGCTTTGGTGTCAATTCCTTGTCAGCCAAATCATTCTCTGCTCGCCATGCGTCAATGCTCTCGTTCACTTCGTCAATATTGAAAGTCATTTCAAGTGTGTGCAGCTGGCTGGCGTTTGACTTGTAGAGATTCGCCATTTTGTTCGGGTTATATTTCTTATTGCGCTTTTTCACAGTCTAATCTCCCCAGTTTTTACCTTTTTCGCCTTCAACGCCCACGCATGGCACTTCTTGCAACGACACCCCATATTTGTGTACTGGGTATTTGTGCCGTGCTTTGCCTCGTATGGTTTTTGCTCAACCTGTTTGATCTGACCACCACGCGCTAAATACTTCTCCATTTCTGCCTCTAGCTCTTCGCGTAAATTACGCTTGGCGATTAACTGTGCATAAGTGATGTCTTTACCAATCTGAACAGCTTGGATGCGTTGGTTTAGTATTTCGTTCACACCCCACCCCACTTAACCAACGCAGCACCAATTGCCATAAATACAAACATCAAAACTTTGTTTAGGTCTTTCATGCTGCACCGCCTGCATTCATAGTTTTGAAAATTGGCTTTGGTTGCCCTAAAACCTCGACTTGAGCGCGATTAAACGCATCTTTCCACCCAAGTCCCTCGGACATGAATTTTTGAGTCAGATCACAAATTGCCTGATCTTTGTCACTGAGTTTTTTATTGAGGTTTTTGGCAATGCCCTTTGGTTGTGCTGTGGCGATCATTTTTGGTGGCACATACCACTCTTGTTGACGTCCTTGCATTTGCGCTTTGGTCAAATAGGTTTCATAGATTGATTTGAACTGCTTGAAAGCCTCTTTCATGCTTCCCTGCTCAACCAACCAATAAACCGAATCCCATGCTTTTTTGGTCAAAGTGGTAACTTTTAGTTTTTCAGCGAGTAATTCACGCTCTGATTGATTCGAGTAATCACAAGCACGCTGCCAAGCTTCCTCAACAGTCCACCACGATCCAGCAACACACCAAGATTGGAACTCAGCAATGTCTGGGCAATAACGGCTTGAATACAGTCTGGCCATACCCTGATTGAATTGCTCATCAGTCAGCATCATCACAGCACCACGAACAACGGTTTCCATCACTTCGGGTTTTAGGTGTGCATAACGCTTTTGGAATTGACCGCCATAGCGTACTTGCAATGTTTGAAGCAAAGTCTGCTCTCTGGTGAACTCATTACGCATGACCCACCTCCTCAATCAGTACCGACTTTTTTGGTGTGACATCCACCATTTCATTTTGGCTAAATTGCTCACCTACTCGTTGGTTGTATTCAGCCCACGGGTTAGTTTGGCTTTGTGAGTGATATGCTTGTTGCACTTGCTGCTGTTCGTTCTGATACCAGGTAGCCATAAACGCACCCCATGGCTTTTGACGCTTCAAACAAAAATCAATTGCTTGTGGCAAACTCAAATTGGCTTTCTGTGATTCCTCAACAAGTTTTTCAAAAGCGTTTTTTGTATTTACAGCTTTCTTGGCTTTTCGCACCTGCATAAACTCAGCAGCCGCTTCCTCAGTTACACCTGCTTTTTTGAGTTCAGTCTTGAATACAAATTTTGGTTGTGGCGGTGGTACGTTTTCGACAACGTCGGAACTACTACCTTCAGGAATCAGGTTAAGGGAATCAGGAATCAGGTTAAGGGAATCAGCACGATCAGTTCCGTTTTGATCGTGATTAATCTCGATATTCTGTAAGTGGTCTGAATTTTCAGGCTTTTTTTCATCAGACATAGAAATATCAGGAATAGAGCTACCACCCTCTCTTTCATTCTTGTGTGGGTTCTGATGTTTGCCAAAATTGATTACTTTTATGTAGCGTTGACCCTGTACGGAATAAATCGAGATAAATCCAGATTTATCTAGAGAACTCACGAGTTGTTCGATATTGCAATCGTCATAAGGGAGAATCTGAACTTTTAAACGCTTTGGTTTGTACTCAAAGCAACCTTTGAAATCAGCAATCGTCCACATTCCAATAAATAGAATTCGAGCTAGCGGCTCAAGCTCTGATAACTCATCATTGGTAAAAAATGATGGTTTAATATTTCTTGCTCTAGCCATTACGCTGCACCCTCACTCACTAATTTTTCGATTGCCCAAGCCTTACCTTTAGTGGTGAACATTGGTTGAGAAAATCCAAGCTCTGTTTGTTTTAATTCGCCATAACCAGCATCGATAAACCATTGCTTAAACACACGAGCGCGCTTCACATTGCGGCTATACACATCTAAGTCATCTAACAACTTATTCATTGCCACAGCAGACATGCCGAGCTTTTGAGCCACCTGCGTTGCATTAAGAAGTGTCGATCGATCTACAACCTTGTCGAAGTATTGAACTTTTGGAGCTGCCAGTTCTAATTGGCGTGCCTGATCCGCTGCAAGCTGTAATGCCTCAGCAAAGGTTTGTGGCAATTTTGGTTGTGAGTTTTCTAGCTCATACCAACGCTTAACGATGGCGGCTGTGAACTCAGGGCTAAGTTGTGCAACCACGGTAATGGAATCCAATTTGCCTTGCTCGCCAGTGAATACATAAACTTCAACCTTGTAGATACGACTATTTGCCACTTTTTCTATAACCGCCATTGGCGGACGTGCTATAACACCACGGTCAGCCAAGCGATCGATCGAGCGCTTTACGTCATCATGGCGCGACTGAACAAGCTCAGAAATTTCCAAGCTACTCATTGATTGTTTGGGATTTCCAAACTGTGGTAAAATCGATGCGTTCATTTAGATTTCCTTTAAACTGAACCAAAAAGCCTGATTTCGCGGATCAGGCTTTTTCTTTGTACCCAAGCTCAATATCAATTCCAAAGTCCTCAATGTCGTCCTGAAAGAGATCATCAATTGTTTGTTTGCTCTCCATCCATGCCTTAGACATCACAAAAAGTGCATTTAACTTTTCTTCACTAATCATTCGATATTTCTTGTGAACAGTTTTAAATCCAAGCAAGTCCAATAAAACTAAACAGCTCTCAAGCTCTGTCAAGCCATTGGATTTCTTATCATTTTTCATTCTCGATAGCGTGCTTGGGTCTATGCCCAGTTGATCTGCAACCTGACTTTGGTTGCTTGATGCAAGCGCTTGCAATACGCGTGAAACTTCATTTCTCGCTCTTGCGGATAATTCAGTTGATACTCTGCTCATGGTTATTCCTAGGCGACACGCTTATGGGGGATTTCAGAATCAGCTTCAAGCAATTTAAATGCAGCAGCTTCTGGAACAAATTCACCCCACTGATAAACAGCTTGGCGAGTAATTTTTAATACCTTTGCTATTTTTGGGGCGTTAAATCGAGCTAGAACATCAGATGTTTTCATCTCAATACGCATATTGACTCCACTTACTTTACACTTGTTTGTCAAGAATACTTTACCTTGTTTTGATTAGCAAGCTTTACAAATAAGAAGTTAAGATTTCTTTACATTTTGGGCTTAATTATGTCCGTGAGATTTTTTATGAGCACCCTTCAAGAAAGAATGTCTTTGGCTATAAAGCATTACGAGAAAACCACTGGGAATCGCTTTAAGAATGCAGAGTTGGCCAGGTATGCGGATGTAACTCGTGCAAATGTGGGGTTGTGGGTAAATGGCCCAACAAAGGAGCTGGAAGGCTCTAAGTTGCACAAAGCCGCTGAATTCTTAAGGGTTAATTCAAAATGGCTTGCAGGTCAAAATGCACCCATGGAATTAACTAGCCTTGATAACAATATCGCCCCTGTAACCGCAAAGTTATTGCCTGTAATTTCATGGGTGCAAGCAGGAACAATGACATCGGTTGAAGCAATTAACCCATCAGAGATTAACGAGTGGCTTCCACCGTTAAGCTCGGATGATCCAGCTAGATGCTTCTATTTAAGGGTTGTTGGTGTTAGTAACTCTCCAACCTATGTAGAGGGTGATTACATTTTAGTAAATCCTAGTTTTCAAACTTCAGACCTAGTATCTGGAGACTTAGTCGTTGTTCGTCACAACTCAGATGCAACTTTCAAGAAGTTTGTCGTCGAAAGTGATGAGCGCAAGTATTTACAAGCACTCAACCCTAATTTCCATCCAAATATTATTGAGTTTGAAGATGGTATGGAATTAATCGGGCTAGTGATTGATGCATTTAGACCATTGGGTGGATCACGCCCAAAGCGTGTTAGGAAGAGTTAAAACTGCGAACCCGACGCAGTCCTTTGAGCAGATCGGGTGGAGAGAAATATGAAAGTGCTATTCATTACAAGTGCCCGTGCGATTACGGATGAGGAAATAGAGATACTAGACCCAAATAAGCTTGGTGGTTTTGAGCGTATTTCTTCAAACGCCTTTGTTTTTGATGTATCAATAGCAGCAGCTACATTGGCTGACCTACAACATAACTGTCGCAATTTGAGAATTAAGTACAGTTTGTTTTATTTTGATAAAGAGCCAGTTGTTTTTACTTCACCATAAGCTGTTAAGCGTAATTGACACACTAAATCCTCAACCTTGTCAAAATTAAATAAGCCAATTACCCCGAGTGCAGTCTCAACATCTCCCTTGTGTGCAGCACCCATATCTGCAGAAATGGTCACTTTGTTAGATTGCGCTTTTTTGGCAAGATTTTCTGGAAATGTTTTCTGAATAACATTCAAATACATGCTATTCACCGCATGATTAATTATTTCTGAATCGGTTAAACCCGCTTCTATTAAAGCAAGCGTGAGTTCCATTTTTATGTCTTCTTGACTTCTATTCATAACAAACTCCATCCAGCCCACCCCAGCGGTGGGTTTTCTTTTGTCTATTAAAACACAAATGGATAGTTAAATTTACAATTAAATGTAAATTACTCTTTACAAGAATATATATGTAAAGTAATCTTTACCTCGTAAACAACAAAACCCTTACGAGGAAAACAATATGTCGATCAAATCAACCTCTTTCACTCAGACGCTGGGCAACCTACGTCACGGTGAAACACTTCAAGAAATTGACGAGCTTCTTACTGACGCTTTGCAAGCATCGGAAGACACAGGGAAAGTGTCAAAAGTCACTGTGACATTAACGATTAAGCCAAATGGAAAAGGCACATACAAGATTATCGATGACATCAAGTCCACCCTGCCTAAGTTTGAGCGTGAGCCAACAATTCTATTTACCGATGGTGATCAGCAATTGGTACGTGAAGACCCGCGCCAACAAAAGCTAAAGCTTGAGCGAATTGATGAATCAGGCCCAGTAGATGTGAAGGCGCTACCTGAAACACCTGCACCAAAATTTAAAACATTGAGCTAATCAGCTTAAACATTCCAACAACTCAATTAACTATCGGTGAAAAACAATGAGCGACTATAAACAAGCACATGAAATTGGACAAACATCACTACAACAAGCTGACAACTTGCCATTCGTGGTTATACCAGAAGGCGGCAACGTCCATACTTTTGAAAACGTACTTAAACGCCCTTTGCAGTTAAATCAAAGCGTTAATTTGCATACCGCTGGAGATTTTGTGGCGTACGTGAATCGTTTTGCAGACAGTAATTCAATGATTTTTGTCAATGTGCTCGCTGGAAAAATTAAAGCCATTCTGGATTATCACGAAGCACGCCAAGACGATGCGGCAACTTCAGATCAGGCAAAAAATCAGGCTCGCCACTGCAAGCACGTTGCCAATTTCAATGTGGAACAAACGCCTGAATTTATCAAAATCCGTGAAGCTTCAGGTCGCACGTTTACCCAATCACAATTTGCATTATTCCTTGAAGATGTATTGCCGTACATCAGCGAACCTGTTGCGGCTGAACTATACGAAATCGTTCAAACCCTATCTGCTAAAACTGGCGTTGACTTCAAATCAGGTATTCGTACCGATAACGGCCAAGTATCACTGACTTATAACGAAACTATCGAAGCTCGTGCAGGTGTGGCAGGCAACTTAACAATCCCTGAGCGCATCGTGTTTGGTGTGAAAGTACATCGTGGTGGTGAGCATTATGCAATCCCTGCTCGTTTCCGTTATCGCATTAAAGAAGGTTGTTTGACGCTCTGGTACGACATTGATCAGCTTGAAAAAGCAATTGAAAAATCTATGGAAGACACAGTGGATTACATCAAAAACGGCAAAGCAAATACTTTTGCTGATGGTGAGCCTGTTGAAATTTCACCTGGTGTGCACTCATTCGTAACTGTGCTTGAAGGTAGTGCAACTTAATTTTTGGCATTAAAAAGCCCCTAGCTTTCGACGGACAGGGGCTTCAACACAACGAGGTCATTATGGCAACAAATACTTCCCAAAACAAGCTAGTCGAAACGCTAATTAAGCGCCAAGACAGAAAACGCCTTGTTTCTAAGCTTAAAAGTTTTGCTTCAAATGCTGCTGCATCTGCGCTAATCGCAGCAAGTACATTCATCTTTTTAGGTGTTGGTTTAAAGGCTTGTGAAGCGGAACAGGTTGCACAAGTGAAAGCGGCTAAGGCACATCAGGAGGCTATGCGATGAGTATTTTCACTCCAAAAGTTGCACCTCCAGCTGGCGCAACACATCACGCTTTAGTGAATGGTGAAGCGCTTGAGTATTACCGCAAAGACACGAATCAAAAATTTGATGGTAGTCACTGGGTAGATTTGAACTCTTATTTCCCGATGTGGCCAACCCCTATCAACCAAATGCCTGCACAAGTAACTCGTGGCTTTGTGCGTTCTGAAATTTACCCACGTAAAAGCGTTTGTGGCGCATATCAAGGGGACTAAATATGAATACTGCAGTTAATTTACAAAGTGCTGAAAACGCTCGCCAAGCATGGCTTGAGTCTCGTCGTTTAGGCATTGGTGGTTCAGATGTGGCGGCAATCCTTGGTTTGAGCAAATATAAATCACCGTACCAATTGTGGCTTGATAAAACCTCACGGTCTGAACTTGAAGATTCTCAATCTGAGGCTGCTTACTGGGGCAACACTTTAGAAGACATTGTTGCCAAAGAGTATGCCAAACGGAATGGCGTTAAGGTGCAGCGTGTTAATGCAACAATCGCCCACCCTGAACATGACTGGATGCGTGCCAATATCGACCGCGCCATTATCAATCCAGAAATTGCAGGCAATGTGCGGATCAAAGATGGCAAGCTGACCACAGACCGAATTCTTGAGTGCAAGACTGCAAACCAATACTTGGCAAAACTTTGGGGTGATGAGCAAACCGAGTCTGTACCTGATTATTACCTGACTCAATGCCAGTGGTACATGGGTATTACAGGTGCATCATTTTGCGGTTTAGGTGTGCTAATCGGTGGTCAAAAATTCCGTACTTATGAAATTCAGTTTGATGCTGAATTGTTTGAAATGCTAATTGAGCAATGCTCACAGTTTTGGCATGAACATGTGTTATCAGACGTACCACCTGCACCAACCACGTTTGATGATGTCTTGCATCGTTGGGCAAAACACAATCCTGATCAGTCTGTAGAAGCAGACGATGAACTTGCACAGATCATCACTGAATACAAAGAGCTAAACAGCAACATCAAGGAAGCTACAACCGAACTTGACCAACTCAAGCTGCAAATCTGCACACGCATGGAAGATGCGGAAATGATTATTGCTGAGGAAAAACGCCTAGCAACTTACAAATATCAGGAACGTAACAGCTTAGACAGCAAGGCATTAAAGGCTGCTCACCCTGATATTTATGAACAATTTTTAAAGACTTCTAGCACGCGCGTTTTGCGTGTGGCTTAACCCATATTGAAAGGACAGAATCATGAGCAACATCACAACAACTCAAAACACTGCAGTTAACTTTTTAACCCCAACATCACTGCAAGAAGCAATGCAAATTGCTGAACTATTGGCTGGTTCTGACATTGTGCCAAAGGACTATCAGCGCAAGCCAGGCAACATTCTTGTTGCTATGCAATGGGGTGCTGAAATCGGATTGCAGCCACTTCAAGCAATGCAAAACATTGCGGTGATTAATGGTCGCCCTTCTATCTGGGGTGATGCAATGCTTGCGTTGGTGCGCAGCTCAGGCTTACTTGACTTCATCCGTGAAGAACTTTCAGAAGATGGTACCAAGGCAATTTGCACAGTAAAACGCAAAGGCGAAGAGCCAACCGTTTCTGAGTTCAGCATGGAAGATGCTAAAAAAGCTGGCTTGTCAGGCAAACAAGGTCCTTGGACGCAATACCCTAAACGCATGTTGAAGTTACGTGCTCGCTCTTATGCTTTGCGTGATGTATTCCCTGACGTACTTAAAGGTATGGCAATTGCTGAGGAAGAAAAGGACAAGGAAATTGACATCACACCTGCAGCCGTCACACCAGAAACAAGCAATGCAAAAGCAAATAGCGGATCATCAGCCTTAAAAGCTCGTATGGCCAAGAAGCAAGCCGTTGAGTCAGTAGCTACAGAACTTGACCTTACTCAGTATTACCAGCGCATTGATAACTCAACTTCTCTTGAGGAATTGAAAAAGGTCGGTGCTGACATTGCAGCTTTAAATCTTGGTGAGCCTGCTAAATCTGAGATTGGCGAAGTCTATAAAGCCAAACATAAAGAGCTTAAAGAAGCTGCTGTATTCCCTGCCGAGTCGGTGAATGCCGTGATTGATGAAATCAACAATACAGCTGACTTGGATGCGCTAAACACTGTTATGGCAACACGCTTTGAACCGTTTACCGCACAAATGACCGAGCAGCAAATCGCTCAAATTAATTCAGCGTATGAAGCTCAAGAAGCAGCTCTAACACCATGAGTTTTTCATATTCAACCATCACCCGAACACTGACAGTGTTCGGGACCAAGATGACGCACATATTTAACAACGTGAGTTTAGGTGAAATTGACAGCCTAATTCTTGACGCAAAATTCAAAGAAGCGAACTGGAGAGCATAATGAATTCAGCAGCTGATATGAGACGCTTTCATGAGCAGACAGCTCTACAAAAAGCAAAACACAAAGTTATTGATGCTTTAAAAAATGATTCGCTTGGTTTGTCTATAAACCAACTAATGAGCATCTGCCGACTTAGCAATAAAACAGTGAAAAACATCCTGGCAACGATTGATGTGCAAGAAGAGCATGGGGTTTATTCCCTGTCAGGTGCTACTAGAGCAGAAATAAAAGCTGAGCCACAGCCACTGCCAGCAGAGCAACCAAAAGCTGAACAACCTAAACAGGTTTCAACCAGAGTGCAGGCAAAAGCTCATGAAGAAATTTTGCAATATTTGCATGACTTTCCTGCAGGTTTAACAAAGCCTGAACTGATGGCTGCTTTGAAATTGAATGATAAGCAATTCACCAATAGCATTTATAAGCTCAATAAGGATGGCGAAATTATCCGTACAGGTAAATTCGGCAGCTACAAATACCAATTAAAAACTAATGGCCAAGAAATGAATACTGAAGTTATTGCGGCACCAGCTGCTGAAGAAAATGTGATTGAAGTGCAACCTGTAGTAGAAACACCAGCTCATGATCCTCACCCAAGTGAGCCTGATGCTATCGCTTTATTAAAAGACCAGATCAAAACAGTGGTCACACGTAAAAGCGAACTGACTCTACAGCAAGACCAACTGAGTGAGCTTTTATCAAGCGTATTCGGCTTAAACACAGTCAATTTCTGTGTTGAAGGTAGCCGCTTAGTGGGTGTGCATCTTTCTCAAGAAGAGGTGGCGTGATGGATATTTCGATCAAACAAGAAAAGTGGCGCCAAGAGCGCCCCCTATTTGAAGCTGAGTTCATTCACTCTCACCTTCTACCGTTTTTCAATTTCAATGAAAGCACTGGTGATTACGAAACCAAAAGTGAATTTGCCGAAGATGAAGATCGTAAATTGGCTTATGAGGTTTTAAACACTGGTTGGGTTATGTGGTTGCGTGCAAAACGTGATGCCAAATCGCAAGCCGATGCACCAGGTCACATAACTGTTACCCATGAGCGTTTGCAAGAGCTTATTGCAATTGGTGTTAAAGCGGCACTTGATGAGCGGGAGAAAGAGTGATGGATTTGCAGAAAGAAAGTGATCTTTTTGAACAGTGGTGGGATGATGAAGGTCAATACCACCGTGCGGGCGGTGATGATTATTGTAAAACCTTTGCTTGGGAAGCATGGATTTTTTCCAAAGCCCAATCCGAAAAAGCCCTGCTAGAACAATTTGAAATCAACAATAAACTTGTTGAGCAAATGGAAAACATGGTCACTTATGAGCGTTTGCAAGAGCTTATTGCAATTGGTGTTAAAGCGGCACTTGATGAGCGGGAGAAAGAGTGATGGATTTGCAGAAAGAAATTGACAGCCTGAAAGTAAAATCAGGATATAGCGGAAAGCCACAGCAATGGCAATTCGGTTTTGACTTGGCTTGCCGTGAGTTGGCCAAAGCCCATGAATCCAAAAAACTCGAAGGCTACGTGTTGGTGCCACACGGTGTTTTAGATTTAACTAGATTCATGTGCAAAACATGGTCTGAAATAGACAAATTCGTTTATAAAAATTGCAGTGACATTGGTCAATACCCTGTTATCCAAGGAACTAAAAATCAACTCAATTTATCAAGAATTGGCGAACAACAAATTAACGCAAATGAAATTAATAAAGGTGTTAATTGGTTGCTAGAAGCAGCACAGGAGCAAGCCAATGACTGAAATAAATCTAATTGAACAGTTGGGCGGGTATGAATGTGCTAAATCCAAGCTAAGAGATAATGGCTCGCTTCATGCAGAACGATTAAAGAAAGCCCTCCTTGAATACCGCCGCCAGCACAATATTTTTGAGGCGGGGGATATTTGCAAACTAAAAATCAAACATGACTTTGGTTTGTATAAATTCCGAAGAATAGACGGTGATCGAATTTATTTAGAAGATCGGCTAGGTTTCGCGGAATTCGGAATCAATAAAGGTGTTGTTGAACACGCCACAGATGCAGAAATCAAAGCGGGTAAAAGATTGGATGCGCTATGACTGAATACTGCTTCATGTGTAAAAAGTTCACGGTTCGCTGTGGTGTGTTTTGTAGTAAATGTGGGTTTAAGTGAGGTAGCAAGATGACAGCAATGGCAAATATGGGCAGCTTGGTTGTTGCCCTGCCTCCTACGGATATTTGGCTTACAGATGAACAGGCGGCAGATTTTTTGGGTTATGCGGGCACATATTTTAAAGCATCTATTATTTGCTTAAAAGGATTCCCAAAGCCAAGATACATCACAGACAATTCAAAAGGTCGCAGATGGAACTTAAAAGCATTATCTGATTGGTTGAGTGAAAGACCAGAAGATTTGAAAATTAAGACAGGTAGACCCCGCAAAATTTAGCGGGGTTTAGTTTTGGTTGTACTGATTAAATATTATTTGGGTTGGTGGCTCTTCGTTATCTGCGAAGTAGTGACCATTTACCAATTTTAGATTTTTCCATAGATCGTCAAGCACCTCTGATGAGTTATGCCCGCAATGATCGCCTGTTGATATGCATAATTCATATTGTGATGAGGTTAGAGCGATAGAGTCAGCTAAGCCAACCGTTGATATAAATAAGGCACCCCATGTTATTAGTAAAATAATGCCTGAAGTGATAGGCACTCGGCTCACAGAATATCTACCACCAATCAAAGCCTTGGAAATGTTTTCAAATAGTTCTGGTGACTTTGATGAGTTTTTTTTAAGTGTTTTATTTTTAACTTTTTGCTCATAAAGGGATTTATCCCCTGTATCATCAAAATCAAATAAGGAAATAAAACCATCGCTTTTTCCAGACAAGGCTACCATCTTATCTTTTAATTTTTTTTCAATGTCGCTTGTTCTCACCTCCCACCACTCTTGCCAATATTTTGCGCCAGCAGCTACTTTAATCTGATGCCATGAAATAAAAAAACCCATTAAACAAATAATAAACTCAACATAGGGTTTGCTTGCTTGGTTACTAAATACAGCACCTAGCAATACCCCTTGGAATAGCATGAAAAAGTTGTTACGGTGAATTAAATTTGAAATCTCGAAATTACGTGTTTCAATGCTTAGCTTATAGACTGACTTTAACTCACTAATTTCTTCTCTCAACTCTTCATCTTTATTTAATTTTATTGAGAATGGTTTAAATTCTTCATCCTTAGTCTTGCTGGCACACCCATTATCCAGTTGACTTTGGTCAGTTTGTTTTTTCTTGTTTAGTACTAATGGGTCTTTAGCTTCTTGATAGCGTAAAGCGAATCTAAAGGCTTTTTCACAGATTAATTTTATTGGATTAGTGAACAAAAGAATTACCCTGAAAAATATGGATTACGCCAATATTACGCCAAAGTGCATATAAGCTACTGTTTTTATGATATGTATTGGTGCGCTCAGCGGGACTCGAACCCACGCCACAGGCTTCGGAGACCTGTACTCTATCCAGTTGAGCTATGAGCGCGCGCTGCACATCATAACAAAAAATTGCTGAAGGTAAAGCAACTATATATAAGTTACGTATTTTTATGCTTATGCTTTAAACAATGTTCCAAACTTGCAACATAGAATTCCATGTAACTTACTTGGTTTATTGACGCGGATCGCTCACAATAGTAGCTCTATTCCTCAAGTGAGAATTTCATGACTGATGCATTGACGTTAAGGGACGTGTCAAAGACCTATCGAAATGGTTTCCAAGCACTGAAAGGAATTAATTTGACCGTTCCTGAAGGCGAGTTTTATGCCCTACTTGGACCTAATGGTGCAGGTAAATCTACAACCATTAGCATCATCAGTTCTCTTACCAAAAAAACGGCAGGTACTGTCGAAATTTTTGGGCATAATCTAGATACCCAACCATCCCAAGCCAAGCAATGTTTAGGGGTAGTACCGCAAGAATTTAACTTTGGTCAGTTTGAAAAGACCTTTGATATTTTGGTCACACAAGCAGGCTATTACGGCATCCCTAACAAAGTTGCCGAACAACGTGCCGAAGAATATTTAGAAAAACTGGGTTTATGGGATAAACGTGCCACTCAAGCGCGAATGCTGTCTGGCGGTATGAAACGTCGTTTAATGATTGCACGTGCCATGATGCACGAGCCGAAACTGCTTATTTTGGATGAACCCACTGCAGGTGTAGATATTGAGCTGCGTCGTTCAATGTGGGATTTTTTAACAGAGATGAATGATAAAGGCACCTCAATCATTCTCACTACCCACTATTTAGAAGAAGCCGAAATGTTGTGTCGTCGTATCGCGATTATTGATCGTGGTGTGATTAAAGAAGACACTTCCATGAAAAACTTCTTAAACCAGTTAAGTGAAGAATCTTTTATTTTCGATTTAGCTGAACCGATTCAACCCATTCATTTAGATATTATTGGTGTACGTTTCAACTTAATTGATGCAGTGACCCTAGAAGTCACTATGGATAAAGCTCACACCTTAAATGATTTATTCCAACTTTTAGAAGCACAAGGCATTCGCGTGCGCAGTATGCGTAATAAGTCCAACCGTCTAGAAGAGTTATTTGTCAAAATGGTCGAAAAGAATTTAGATGGAGCTGCGCAATGAATTTTACCCAACTACGGATTGCACTCTATACCTTAGTGCATAAAGAAGTTCGTCGTTTTATGCGCATATGGCCTCAAACCTTGCTCCCGCCAGCCATCACCATGAGTTTGTACTTTGTGATTTTTGGTAATTTGGTCGGTTCGCGTATTGGTGAAATGGGCGGCTTTAGCTATATGCAATTTATTGTGCCCGGCTTAATTATGATGGCAGTCATTACCAACAGCTATGCCAACGTATCTTCAAGTTTTTTTAGTGCAAAATTCCAGAAAAGCATTGAAGAACTAATCATGAGCCCTGTACCTTTGCATGCCATTTTATGGGGCTATGTTTTGGGTGGTGTTAGTCGTGGCGTATTGGTCGGTATTATTGTCACCACCATGAGTCTATTCTTTACCGACCTTTATATTACCAATTGGTTTGTTACCATTTATACCGTATTAATTACGTCCTTTTTATTTTCATTAGGCGGTTTTATTAATGCTGTTTATGCCAAATCATTTGATGATATTTCTATTATTCCAACTTTTGTACTGACTCCACTGACTTATTTAGGTGGTGTATTCTATGCCATTAGTGCCTTAAGCCCTTTTTGGCAAAATCTCTCTTTAATTAACCCTGTGGTGTATATGGTTAATGCTTTCCGTTACGGCATTTTAGGACATAGTGATGTCAACGTGACGATTTCATTATCTGTGATTACACTATGCTGTGCAGTGCTTTATGGTATTGCCTATCATTTATTACTTTCTCGTGGTTCAGGAATGCGTGAATAATGAGTGTTGAACAATCTCTTCTTGGTAAAGACACCAATTATCCTACAGAATATCAACCCGATATTTTGTTCCCTATTTCACGTGCTGCTGCACGTGAAAAATATGCAGATGTTGAGGGAATTCAACTCGGGCAAGACTGGTGGCACGTTTTTGAAATTTCGTGGTTGAATGCCGCAGGTGTTCCACAGGTTGCGATTGGTCGGATTACGCTACCTGCTTCATCACCTAACCTGATCGAATCAAAATCATTAAAGCTCTACTTTAATAGTATGAACTTTACTCGCTTTCAGTCTGAAGCCAATTTCATTGAAACTGTTGAGCATGATTTAACGGCTGCAGCACAAGCACCTGTTACGCTAACTTTATTTAAGGTTGATGATTTGGCAATTAGCCAACCTGAAGGTATTTGTATTGATCAGCTCACGCCTGAGCGTTTAGAGCAGCATCCTGACCCAAGTTTATTGCAATTCGATTTAGAACAAGCGGAAGATATAGAGGTACAACTTTTCTCACATTTATTACGCAGCAATTGTCCTGTCACAGGACAACCTGACTGGGGCACGGTTTTTATCCGTTATCAAGGCAAAAAACCTTGTTATCGCAGTATTTTGGCTTATATTATTTCTTATCGTCAGCATAATGGTTTCCATGAACAATGTGTGGAACAGATGTTTGCAGACATCTGGCAAAAATTCGCACCAGAAAAACTGATGGTATATGCAACCTATACACGTCGTGGTGGTTTAGACATTAACCCTTGCCGTGTATCGGACTTAACATGGATGCCTCGCCCTATTCGTTTAGCGCGACAATAACAACATTGAGGTTGAACAATGCCATTTTTTGGATTCATTCCATCTGCAGAATTATTAAATACGATTGAAACTGCACAACAGAAAAAAAATTCAAGTGAGCCGCTGTACCCACTGCGCGACAAAACCGCATTAATGATTAATGAAGAAATCATTGATGCCATTTTAACCGAGTTGGTACGTCGTTTTCCTGCCAGCGATAAACGCGACACTGCCGAAAAACTTGCGGGCTATGTCAAATCTACCGTTGCAGTACTCCTAAAACAATTATTAAGCAAAGCGCCAAATGATGTCGTGAAACAATCGATTGAATTTTCTGAGCGCAGTAGCTTTAAAGATGCAGCAGGCAATGCACGTGTAGGTGAAACGCTCGATGCAAGTTTAGTGACCAACCTGAAACACAACTATGCCGAAATTCAAGCAGGCAATGAAGTGAACAAAGCTGCTTTAACCGAACTATATAAACAGTTTGCAGAAGCGACGGTACGCCACTTTATGAGCGACTTTAACAAAACCCTCGATTTGGGCATGATTAAGCGTAAAGCAGCAGATATTGGCGCAGCAGCGGTAATTAAAGCTGTCCATATTGCGGTGGATAAAATCATCCCAAATTTAACCAAAGAGGAACTCTTGGTTTTAGCGGAATATCACGACACCTTATTCCATCATTAATATCAGTGGGTTTAACTCATAATGCGTTTTAAGCCCTTTTGTTGCATGTTAAGTGCAAAATGCCTGATTTTGATCAGGCATTTTTATATGCAATGCAATATCAGGATATGTCTGCAACTTTTGCACAATCAAGAATAACTTTTTGCACCTAGATTGAATTTTGTTACAAATCCTGCGCGCTTTTTACACATTCTTTGTCTATTTTTGTATAAGTTTTTGCAAACCAGTCACGCATGAATGCTATCTTAGCCGCTTACTTCGCTTTCGCAGTTTGGCCCCAATAGCGGCTTATTCTTCATATATAAGTAGCAACTTATTTACTGCATATAAATAAGTTGTGTAAATCATCAATTTGGAATTTTCCTCAATATGTTCAAACTTGATTTTTATAACAAACTAAAACGTCTTTCTTTACTCATTGGTGCATTTTCTATCACCAGTTTTTGTCTGGCCAATGATTTCCAAAATCATCCGTCTTATGCCAGTTTTAAACAAAAAACCATGCAGACCTATGGCTTGAGTGCAGCACAAGTCGATTGGGCGATGGAAGGCTCTAAAAACTTACCCAATATCATCAACATCATGAACCGCCCAGGCGAAAGTAAGCCTTGGTACGACTATAAAACCAATTTCCTTGCAGAAAGCACTATTCAGCGCGGTGTGCGCTTTAAACAACAATATGCAGACACGCTCAATCGTGCTGAACAGCAATTTGGTGTACCGCAATCCATTATTTTAGGGATTCTGGGTGTAGAAACAGGTTTTGGAAGCAATAAGGGCTCTTTTGTAACCCGTGATGCCCTTGCCACCTTAGGCTTTGGTTATGAACGTCGCGCGGAATACTTTAAAGATGAACTCGCAGCACTGATCGCATGGTCATATAAAGATGGTGTGCCAACTTCTTCAATTGTTGGTTCTTATGCAGGTGCTGTTGGTTATCCGCAGTTTATGCCTAGCAATATTCCAAAATTTGGGGTCGATTATGACGGCAACGGACATATTGATCTACGCAACTCGGCAGTCGATGCCATTGGCTCCATTGCAAACTACTTGGCACAACATGGCTGGCAGCGCAATCAACCCATTGCATTTGCTGCACGATATACAGGCAACAATCCTGACAGTGTCATTGCCAAAGATTTGACCCTGCCAACACCTTATGGGGTTTTAAAATCGCAAGGCGTGATGCCAATGAATCCAATTGTGCAAATAGATGACCTCGACTTGGTCAATGTCATTCAATTACAAGAAAATTATGGTCATATCTACTATATAACCTACCCAAATTTTCAGGTGATTACGACTTATAACCGTAGCCGTATGTATGCGACTGCACTGTGGTTATTGGGCACTGAAATTGCGAGTCGCTAAGTACAAATTTAAATATAAAACCAAAAAGTCAAGAAATATTTTTGACAATTTGATCACAAAACAAACTTTTTACATATAATGTTACAATATTGATTATTTTTTAATCAAATAGAGTTGGTTTTTGGTACTTTTTGTCATTATTTTCGTATAAAGACTAGACACCTTTAGTGAGGGATGAATATTATCCATGTCGTCAAATGTAGTCGAAAAAGTGAAATTACAGACAGGATTACCACTATTTCAATCAGTTAAGAGCGAAATAAGTTAAAAATTCTGTCTTCAGGAGTTCAAACCATGCATAGTTCACTTAAATACTTACTTGCACTTTCTGCAGCTGTTGCCCTAAGTCAGTCGCAAGCTGAAATGGTGCAATCATCATTCAACAATGATAATGAGTCATCTAGCCTAGCTGCGCGTGTACTCAACAAAGAAGCACAAAGTTTTAATTCACATTTCTCAAATTTGAATAGCCTTTCAATCACCGAACGTTCAGGCGACCAAATCCGTCGTCAAACGATTGCAGCGAAAATTGAAATTCCTGCTGAAGAGCCTTCAGTGATTGAAAAGTTAAATACAGTGGCATCGAACACTGTACGTAAATTTAGCCAAACAGGTATGGCATCTTGGTACGGTCGTCAATTCCACGGTCGTAAAACTGCAAGCGGTGAAACGTTCGACATGAACGCAATGACTGCTGCACACCGTAGCCTGCCGCTAAACTGCTATATTCGCGTAACCAATAAAAACAATGGTAAAAGCGTTGTAGTTAAAGTAAATGACCGTGGTCCATTCCATGGCAACCGTGTACTCGATCTTTCTTATGGCGCTGCAAAACAATTGGGCATCACCAATGCAGGTACTGCCAAAGTAAGCATTGAGCGTATTGACGGTCCAAACTCTTAAGATTCGCTTACACGACTTCACATTTGACTTGAAAGCCACAGCAATGTGGCTTTTTTAATGCCTGTAAGATTTACAGTCATCCCATGCATGTCTGCACAAAGATGATCCACACAAATTTTGTTGCCACTTCATTTTGAAAATATGAATACTGTTTTGACCGCCTCACTGTTCTCAGTTATATTTTAGACAGTCAAACAATAACAACGGATGATCGGTCTACAGGAGTAGCACATGAAGACAGTAAGCGAGTGGCTAGATGAATACAGCGAGAGCCATCAAAATAAAACCAATAAATTAATTCACTGGGTGTGCGTACCTACGATCTTTTTTTCGATTGTCGGCATCTTGGCGCATTTCAGCGCTTTACTAACAACATTACTTCTGGTGCTCAGTTTTATTTTTTATGCACGTTTAGACTTGGTTCTTGCAGTTGCAATGGCAGCATTAATGCTGGTAATGGCATGGCTGATTTATGTTTTGCCTGTTGGAATGGGTTTTTATATCGCAATTTTTGTTTTGGCGTGGATTGGGCAGTTTTATGGTCACAAAGTTGAAGGGAAAAAGCCTTCATTCTTCAAAGACCTCCAATTCCTTCTCATTGGCCCAATTTGGTGCATGGATGCCTATTTAGGTAAAATCCTACCCTCTTGGAAAACACGTCGTAAAAACAGCATTATGAGCATTTAAACGCTATATCCTATTTTCGTTATCGGAAGAACCGTTATTGATAGGTTCTTCCTTGATGTTTTAACCATCCGCCCACGTGTTTGTTTGCTGGATCATGATGCGTCCAGTGAATCACCCCACCCTTATCTGAGTATTCATATTCACCAAAAAACTCAACAGTATCACCTTTTGCAATATTGGTAATTCGTGGTGCAAGATCAATATTATGTGCAACCAATACAGTTTGCCCATTATTCAGTTTTAAAATAAATTTTTGATGACGTGAGCCTTCGTTGTCATCCGCTAACACTGCAATGACCTGCCCACTCGCACGGACTTGTAAATCGCTCTGTTTGCGCTCAAACGCACGTTCAATCAGCTGAACACCCTGAGCATCATCTTGCAGCGTATCTCGCTGTACGTCTAACTGCTCTTTTTCATCTTGTGATGTGCGAGCAGTGCTTGTAGTTGGCGCGCTTGATGTTTCAGACTGAAACTGTTGTAAATCTATGCCAAAAAATGCAGCAATTAACACCACAATAATTGCGCCAATGCTTAAATTCTTTTTATTTGCCATATAACCTCCTTGTTCTGATTCCACCCTATACGATTAAGTCAATTATTCGTAACATACTGATTTAAAATTAATATCTTTAATCTTCATCTCAATATTTATGCCACGATTGCATATTGCCAAAATCTATATTCACAAAAAAGCCCCAAAATAAATTGGGGCTTTCCTTACAAAATATTTTACCTTAAGTAAAAATTATTTTGCAGCAGCTTGAGCAGCAGCAACTTCTTCAGCGAAGCTCATTTCTGCTTTTTTCTCAATACCTTCGCCTACTTCGAAACGAACGAATTGAGCAACAGTTGTACCAGTTGCTTTTAATACTTCAGCAACTTTCTTCTCGTTGTCAATTACGTACATTTGACGATCAAGCGCAACTTCGTTCAAGTATTTTTCAACTGAACCAGTTACCATCTTCTCTACGATGTTTGCAGGCTTACCAGATTCAACTGCTTTCGCTTCTGCAATTTCTTTCTCTTTAGCGATAAGATCAGCAGGAACTTGTTCAGCAGTAACAGCAACTGGGTTGAATGCAGCAACGTGCATTGCAATACCTTTACCAGTCGCAGCATCACCTGTATAAGAAACAACAACACCGATTTTTAAACCGTGCTTGTACACAGCAAGGTTTTCACCTTCAACGATTTGTGCACGACGAACTTGGATGTTTTCACCAATTTTTTGAACAAGTGCAACACGTGTTTCTTCAACAGTTGCGCCATCTTCAAGTTTAAGTTCAGCAATTTTAGCAGCATCAGTTTCGTTTGCAGCAAGAGCAGCAGCAGCAACTTTCGCAGAGAAACCAGCAAAGTTTTCGTCTTTTGCAACGAAGTCAGTTTGACAGTTTACTTCTAAAAGAATCGCTTTGTTGCCTTCTTGAACGATTGTGATTGCACCGTCAGCAGCAATGTTACCTGCTTTTTTAGCAGCTTTTGCTTGACCAGATTTACGAAGGTTGTCAATCGCTAATTCGATGTCACCGCCCGCTTCTGTTAATGCTTTTTTACATTCCATCATTGCTAGACCAGTACGATCACGCAATTCTTTAACCATGCTTGCTGTAACTGCAGTCATGTTTATCTCCTAAAATCGGTAGAAAATGAATTCTTTTTTTAACAGAAACGGCCCAGAGGGTGTCTCTTGGGCCGTCTGCATACATGACGCTTACTTTGCCACCATCACATGTCGCAAAAATGACAAGCTTACGTCAAAACGCATTAAGCCTCAGAAGCAGGAGCTTCTTCGCCTTTTGCTTGAGCATTGGCTTGAGTTTGAGCGTATTCTTTACCAGCAATGATCGCATCAGCCATTGAAGAAGCGTAAAGTGTTACTGCACGGATCGCATCGTCGTTACCCGGAATAACGTAGTCTACGTTGTCTGGGTTAGAGTTTGTATCAACGATACCGATTACAGGAATACCTAAGTTTTTCGCTTCTTTAATTGCAATTGCTTCGTGATCAACGTCAATTACGAATAATGCGTCAGGTAAACCACCCATGTTTTTCACACCGCCTAAAGCGCGCTCAAGTTTTTCCATTTCACGGCTACGCTCTAAAGCTTCACGTTTAGTAAGCTTAGCAAAAGTACCGTCAGTAGACTGAACTTGAAGATCTTTTAAACGGCTGATAGATTGGCGAAGTGTTTTCCAGTTCGTCAACATACCACCTAACCAACGGTGATCTACATACGGTTGACCAGCGCGTTGAGCTTGTTCACGGATGATTGCAGAAGCAGCACGTTTTGTACCAACGAACAAAACTTTGTTCTTTTTGCTAGCCAATTGGTTTGCAAAGTTCAAAGCATCATTTAACGCAGGAACAGTGTGTTCAAGGTTGATGATGTGAATTTTGTTACGCGCACCAAAGATGTATTGACGCATCTTTGGGTTCCAGAAACGTGTTTGGTGACCAAAGTGTGCGCCAGCTTGAAGAAGGTCGCGCATGCTTACGTTGTAATCTGCCATTTTCTTTACCTTAAATGTTTGGGTTAGGCCTCCATATATCCGCATTCTCCACCCCAAAGGGCACCCAGAGTAATGTGACGATATATGTGCGGATTTTTAATTTCCCTTTTACCAAGCTCTTTGAAACATATTCATAAAAAGCATTTGATAAAATGGGCGGCTATTTATACCATAGTCACACACAAATTTCCAAAAGTTTTTAAAGATCATGAACACAACTTATCAAGCACCTCGTCGACTCATCAAAACCGCAGAAGATATTGAAAAAATGCGCGTGGCAGGACGACTGGCGGCAGAAGTTTTGGAGATGATCAAAGCACACGTTAAACCAGGCGTTACTACGCTCGAACTGGATACGATTTGCCATGACTATATTGTCAATCAGCAACAAGCTATTCCTGCCTGCTTAGGTTATGGTGCTGCTCCGGGTCGTCCAGCATTCCAACACACCATTTGCACATCGGTTAACCATGTGGTTTGTCACGGTATTCCGTCAGAAAGTAAAGTGCTGAAGAAAGGCGATATTTTAAATATTGATGTCACAGTCATTAAAGATGGTTTCCACGGCGATACCAATATGATGTATATCGTGGGTGGTGAAACTTCCATTTTAGCCAATCGTTTATGCAAAGTTGCCCAAGAAGCGATGTATCGCGGTATGGCAACCGTTAAACCCGGTTCAACCATTGGTGATATTGGTCATGCGATTCAAAAATATGTTGAATCTGAACGCTTTAGTGTCGTGCGTGAATATTGCGGTCATGGTATTGGGACGACCTTCCACGATGAGCCACAAGTATTGCACTATGGTCAAGCCAACACAGGCATGATTTTAGAAGAAGGTATGACTTTTACCATTGAACCAATGGTCAATGCAGGCGTATGGCAAACCAAATTACTTGGCGATAAATGGACAGTGGTGACCAAAGACCACAAATTATCGGCACAGTTTGAACACACCATTTTGGTCACCAAAGATGGCTTGGAAGTGCTGACTGCCCGCCCTGATGAAGATTTATCACGCTTTACTGCATAACGTGTTTGCAGCCAAAATCTGTCATTGGCTAAAAATTTAACCCGTATGTCAAAAAGATCAGTTTCGACTGGTCTTTTTTATTAATTTCAACGCATACAATTTCTATAAAATCTTTTTATTTCAAACCAATAGAACTTTAAAGCCATCCAATAAAACAAGCATTTTCACGTATTCAACAGTTTTGGATTTAACAAAACACCTGCACACTTTTCCAGTTATTCACAAAAGTTTAAAAAAATATCTTGTAAAAACAACAGTTTTATTTTTCCAGTCCATTTCATAATGCCTTGCATAACAATGCCGTAAATAACAACAAGCAAAATTGGACATGGAGTTCCACAATGAAAAAAACACTATGCTGTTTGGCACTGAGTAGTTTGCCAGTCATCAGTTATGCCAACTCACCTTATTTTAGTTTAAAAGATGGTGATGGTTTTAAACGCTTTTCTGTTTCGGTAGGTGCGCTGCACGTTATGCCGCAAGGCAAGGCACAACCTTTTCGAGTCAATACAGCTATTCAAAATGGCTACACAGCCGATGTCGGTGAGGTTCAATCCCAAACTGTAAAAGATAATTTACGTGACGGTTTTGAGCCACCCGTATTATTAAGTGGGGCATTAAATTTGCTGCCTACCGTTCCTGCCAACATGAGTGGACAAGCCACAATTTCAGGTTTGGAGCAATGGGATAATCCTGGTACAGGTTTAGAAGCAGATGATGTCACCACGTTGGGTATCATCAGCAACTATTTCTTTACCGATAATATTTCCTTTGAAGTCAAAGGTGGTATTCCCCCTAAAGTTGATTTACAAGGTAAAGGTAAAATCTATGCACCCTTCTCAGCAATTGCACGTCCATTAGGCGGCGCATTGGGTGAGCTTGAATTACAAAATGATATTTTCATTACCGATTTAGAAGCACATGGCCCTGCTGCCTCTGCCCGTGCCTGGACACCTGCATTCGAGTTTCAATACCATTTTGGAAAAACAGGTGTAAATAAATTCCGTCCTTATGTCGGTGTCGGGTTAATGTATGCTTATTTTAATGAATTAGAAATTAACCCACGCACTGAACAAGACCTGATCGCCGCAGGTCACATGATTGCCAATATTAAAGAAGGAAAAGCGGGCGCATCTTTAGAAGGTACACCAAGTGCAGCCAATCCTAAAGTTGAATTAGACGCCACCGATGCCTTTGCGCCCGTTGCAACCGTAGGTTTTACCTATGACTTTAATGAAAAATGGTTTGCTGTCGGTTCTGTATCTTATGCACATCTTAAAAACGAAACCACCATTACTGTGACCGATGCTAAACACGGCGAACTCATTCACTCCAAAGCCGATATTGAAGTGAATCCGATCATTGCATACGCAGGTTTTGGGATGCGCTTTTAAGCTCTAATTTTTCTCTTCCCTCTTTCAACTAAATTTAAGACGGCTACGGTCGTCTTATTTTTTCCTGTACTTTTTAATTAAAGCAATCGCTTCAATCTTAATAACTCAATTTTATCATTTGATGAATTTTATTTTATCGCGATCTTGAGCTGAATCGACTACCATAGCATTCTGTTTGCTGTTGTTGGATGCCTTATGTCGAATGCTCAATTTTCCAAACCTCTGATTTACATGTTAATTGGAAGTGCCATTATTTTGGCATTGTCACTTGGTGTTCGACATGCCTTTGGCTTATACCTTGTGCCAATGAGCCATGAATTTGGCTGGGGACATAATGTTTTCAGTTTAGCCATTGCCATGCAAAACCTCATTTGGGGTGCAGTCCAACCCATTACAGGCGCTTTTGCAGACAAATACGGCAGTAAAATTGTAGTGGCCGTAGGCGGTGCACTGTATGCCATTGGCTTATTACTCATGGCCGTCAGCTCGACAGGCTTGTTGCTAAATTTAAGCGTCGGTTTAATTTTGGGTCTCGCTTTATCTGCCACTTCATTTCCTGTACTACTTTCAGCAGTTGGTCGTGCAGCACCGCCTGAAAAGCGAAGCCTTGCGATGGGTATTGCCAGTGCAGCAGGCTCTTTTGGGCAATTCATTATGCTGCCATCGACCTTATTGTTATTACAAAATGTTGGTTGGTCTGGTGCTTTAATTGTCAGTGCTATTTTAATTGCATTGATTGTTCCTTTGGCATGGATGCTCAAAGCTCCAATGTATCAAAACCCAAGCTCTACAGCGTCCACACAACCAGCTTTGGGGTTTAAGCAAATTCTGATCATCGCTAAAAATCACAAACCATTTTGGTTTTTGGCGCTAGGCTTTTTTGTCTGTGGTTTTCAAGTAGTGTTTATTGGCATTCACTTACCAGGTTATTTAATTGACCATGGTTTTGATGCAACCACAGGAACCATTTTTCTCGCCTTGGTGGGTTTATTTAACATTGTTGGGACATACACAGCAGGTTGGTTAGGCGGTCGCTATTCCAAACCACACTTGCTGATGTGGCTTTACGGACTACGCGGTATTGCCATTATCGCCTTTTTAATCCTGCCTTTAAGCATCTGGACAATTTATGCATTCGGGATCATTATGGGTTTGTTGTGGTTATCTACAGTGCCTTTAACCAATGGTATTGTGGCAAATATGTTTGGGATTAAATACCTGACCATGCTCAGTGGCATTGTGTTTTTTACACACCAAGTCGGCTCATTTTTTGGTGGATGGCTTGGCGGTTTAAACCACGATCTGACAGGTAACTATAATGCTATCTGGATTGTTTCTATTGCTTTAAGTGCGTTTGCGGTCTTGGTGCATTTCTGGGTCAATGAGGAGCACGTCATTCATGACTAATTCTTTATTTAATTTTAAAGTGCTGCTCGCGCTGGCGGTTATTGCCCTGCTCGTCTTTTCAATTTTTTTATGGATGCAAACGCCTCAACTGTTTGAGTATTTTAATCAGGCATTCTGCGCACATTAATTGTCTGCGTCACTCGATCTCTTTATCAATGTATTCAATACTGAAGGAGTAACTTATATAACTTGCTCCATTGACTAGATTGCATTTAAACAGCAAATCTATGCAAAATAAGTTAAATGGTTCAAGATCAAACATTTATTTAAAAAGATAATATTTTTCATAAGCTTAGCATTTCTTTTAATTTTATCTGATGGCTGTTTTTACTTAAATTTTCTTGACCATATACCAAGAAAGAGTAAAACCCAATGAGCAGTCTAAGCCCACTTTCTCAAGCGATTCATGATGCACCACGTTGGCATCAAGCCGATTCATTACAAAATCCTAATGATATTCAAATACAACCTTTAGCAGGTGCTGCCTTAGGTGCTGTCGTGACAGGACTAGATACGAAAAAATCCCAAACAGGGGCAACAATTTATCGTCTAAAACAAGCTTTGGCACAACATCTAGTTTTGATATTTAAACAACAACAGCTAGATGATTTACAGTATTTAGCATTTGCCAGTTACTTTGGTTCTATTTTCCGTCCAAGTTCAGACAATCCTGTTTTAGGCAGTCAAGCCGACACAGGCACACCGCCCGATGTTGTACCGGTATCTAATGCTGTTGGACAAGGTGATTATACGGGACATGCAGAACTCAAACCGCATGCAGACCATCAATGGACACCTCTACCCTCTTTTGCCTCGCTGCTGTATGCCATAGAAATTCCAAAACAAGGCGGACAAACTACGTGGTACAACACCATTAAAGCCTACGATGCCTTAGATGAAACCACCAAAGCGGAAATTAATCACCTTCAACTCATTACATACAACCCTTTTGTTCGTGCGCAAAATACGACTGCAACGGGTAGCTATGGTAATTCGCCGCTGTATCGTTTTCATGATCAACCTATTGTTGGTCATGGCTATCCACACCCTTTGGTGAGAGTCCATCCTGAAACTGGACGTAAAGCCCTTTGGCTGAACACCCATTCTGAAGTTGAGTTGCTCAATTATGACGATCAGGCAGGTAGTGAATTAATTGCTCGGCTCCGCGCACATATTTTAAAGCCAGCCTTCCGCTACACGCATCATTGGGAACAAAGGGATTTGGTATTTTGGGACAATCAAGTGACCTTACACTCTAGGGAGCCATTCCCTGCCGAGCAACGGCGCTTACTTAAAAGAATAAGTTTGGCGGGTAGCCGGCCATTTTAATCTTGCTACTCATGTTAAAAGGCAGCACGCCACTATTGGACTCAAATAAAAAGATGCGCCAAAACTAAAATAACAAACGAACAACTTAGAATAAGAAAACCCGTAAAGCCTAAACTTTACGGGTTCTTTTTTAATGAACTTTAAGCAATATTGCAGCAACTTAGAATAAACGATTCATACCATTTAAAGTTGCTACACGGTAAGCTTCAGCCATGGTCGGATAGTTAAATGTTGTTTCAACAAAATACTTAATTGTATTGTTCGGGCTGTTCATCACCGCCTGACCAATGTGGATAATCTCTGCCGCATTATTACCAAAGCAATGCACACCCAATACTTCTAAAGTGTCACGGTGGAATAAAATCTTCAATTCACCCACTGTATCACCCGTAATTTGCGCACGCGCTAAATGACGGAAAGATGCCTGACCAACTTCATAAGGAATTTTTTCTTCCGTCAATTCCTGCTCAGTTTTACCAATCGAAGAAATTTCTGGAATGGTATAAATACCTGTTGGAATATCGGTCACAGGCGCAACATTTTCTTCGCCACTCATATTTGCACCCGCGCAACGACCTTGGTCATAGGCAGCTGATGCTAACGAAGGCCAACCAATTACATCGCCCGCAGCATAAATATTCTCTACTTCGGTTTGATATTGATCATTGACTGTTAACTGACCACGGCTGTTTGGCTTAAGTTCGACATTTTCAAGACCTAAACCATCGGTATTACCCGAACGACCGTTACACCACAAAATCGCATCGGCTTTGATTTTCTTGCCACTTTGCAAATATAAAACCACATGATCATCAAAAGTTTCTAAATGATCAATTTGCTCATTGTGGCGAATCAGCACCCCTTGCGCACGCAAGTGATATGACAAGGCATCTGAAATTTCATCATCCAAATAGCTGAGCAATTTGTGCTGAGTATTAATCAAATCAACTTTATGATCTAAACCAATGAAGATGGATGCATATTCACAACCAATCACACCCGCGCCATAAATAATAATTTTTTGAATCGAGAAATCCAAATCCAAAATTTTGTCTGAATCAAATACACGTGGATGGTTGAAATCCAACATTTCTGGACGATATGGACGGCTACCTGTCGCAATCACAATTTGCTGACACATAATGGTTTCTTTAATGCCATCTGCACCAAATACCAAGACCGTATTTTTATCTTGGATATAAGCACGACCATGATAAATCGCAATTTCATTACGGTCATAAAAGCGAGAGTGCGTTTCAACTTGCTGCTGAATAACTTTATGCGCACTTTGCAACACTTGCTTCATGGTGAACTGACGCCAATCGCCCATTTTTTTAAACATTGGGTCACGGCGATAACGGATAATATTCGACACTGTCTGACGCAATGCTTTACTTGGAATGGTACCCACATGGGTACAGTTACCGCCAAGCTGCTCACGAACATCTACAATCGCAACACGCTTACCAGATTTGGCAAGTTTCATTGCCGCGCCTTCACCCGCAGGGCCTGAACCGAGAACAACCGCATCGTACTTCACGAAAGTTCCACTAACGACCTCTTTTTTACGTGGCATTCAACGCTCCTTTTCTTTAAATCTGTCTTTTCAATGGGCTATATTATGACGTAAATCTTTTGAATTTTCTGTATTTACTGTGCATATATTACGTGATAACCACATTTTTTATATGAATATCGTTTTTACCCAATTTAAGCACAATTTCGTTATAATAACCGTCTTATGATGAAGTTAAGGTGACATTTTACTTTTGCACTTAGATTCGGTTTAATCAGACTCTATTTCACGTAAAATCTAGCCTACACTAAATCTCTCCCCTTTCAAAAACAGTGGAAAAGTTGAATATGTCTGCAAACCGTAAACCAGAACAGGGTGTCAAACTTCGTGGTGCTGAAAAAGTCGCACGTATTCCTGTAAAAGTTGTTCCTACGGTTGAAACGCCTCGTAAACCTGACTGGATTCGGGTCAAAATGACGGCACCAGAAGAAGTTCAACGTATTAAAACCACTTTGCGTCAGCAAAAATTGCACACCGTTTGTGAAGAAGCCGCTTGTCCAAACCTTCCAGAATGCTTTGGTGGTGGTACAGCAACCTTTATGATCATGGGTGATATTTGTACCCGTCGCTGCCCGTTCTGTGATGTTGCGCATGGTCGTCCAAATGCACTAGATCCTGAAGAACCTCGTCACATGGCAGAAACCATTGCCAACTTAGGCTTAAAATATGCCGTGATCACCTCTGTAGACCGTGATGACTTGTTAGATGGTGGTGCACAACATTTTGTCGATTGTATTAAAGAAGCCCGCTCTTTAAGCCCAAATACGTTGTTAGAAATTTTGGTACCAGACTTCCGTGGTCGTATGGATATTGCACTACGCATTATGACCGAATGTCCGCCAGATGTTTTTAACCACAACATTGAAACTGTGCCACGCTTATATAAAGCCATGCGTCCGGGTTCAGACTATCAGCACTCTTTGAACTTGCTGAAAATGTTTAAAGAATATTGCCCAGATATTCCAACCAAATGCGGTTTGATGGTAGGTATTGGAGAATCTGAAGAAGAAGTTATTGCACTGTTAGATGATCTTAAAGCGCACGATGTAGATTATGTGACCATTGGTCAATATTTACAGCCATCTAAAGAACATGCGCCAATTGACCGCTTTGTAACACCTGAAGAATTTGAGCGTTATACAGCGCATGGTCAAAAGTTAGGTTTTAAAAATATTTGGGCTGCGCCAATGGTACGTTCAAGTTATTTTGCAGACCGTCAATATTATGGTGAACCTGTACCAACAGTACGTCGTAAAGCCGACCCTGCTAAAAAAATTAGCGTGCAAACCATTGAAGCTTAACACTCGCTTATTTCAAAATTTGCGATAAAGCTAAAACAGCCCCGACTTTATGTTCGGGGTTTTTTATACCTTGTGGATATATTAAAAATAGATAGATGTGAATATTTTTTGATGGTCTACGACCAAGTGCGCATGGTGTCATCGCCATAAATTGTTAATCTATGCACTTAATCTATACACCGAGCTCAAACAATAAAACAGGGATAGTAAAATGTCACAACAAGACTATGACAATGGCTTAAAAGTTCGCACTGAAGTCATGGGCGAAAGCTTTGTAAAACGCGCACAGGACAACACTGTACCATTTACCCAACCTTTGCAGGACTGGATTAATGAACATGCATGGGGTTCAACTTGGCAACGTGAAGGTGTGTTACCACGCAAATATCGTTCCTTAATTACTATCGCCTTTTTAACTGCTTTAAAAAGCCCGACAGAGCTTAAAGGACATATTCGTGGTGCGCTAAATAACGGGGCAAGTGTCGAAGAAATTCAGGAAGTCTTGTTACACAGCTTGCCTTATTGTGGCGCACCTGCAACTCAGGAAGCTTTTCGCGCAGCGTTGGAAGTTTTGGCAGAACATACTGCAAATACTTAAACGCAATCTAAATCAAAAAATATAAACGCTCGACATTTCACTAAAACTATTTGGTGAAATGTCGGTAGAGTTGAGTTTTAAATCCAATACACATTAAAGCTATAAAAGAACTCATTTAACTCAAAGCGCACCTGATAACCCAAATCAGTCAGCTGTGCCGATAAATTTCGAATATCTTCTAAAGGTAAATGTTTTGGCAGCACAGTAAAAACTGCGGTATTGCCCTGCTTGGCATTCTCTTCGATTAAAGACGCCAAACGCTGCTTATATAATTCAATATCTAGCTTGGCATGATCTGAATAAACTTTTGCTTGTTCAGCAGTTAAAAAATTTGCCATCTTATTGTTCTCATTATGACCATGTTTAACATTCAGCATATTGAAACTTGACGATATGGCTCAAGTGATTTTTTGTTATTGTCTGCATAAACGCATGATCAATTAACCCTAATTTTTTAAAAAAAATCACACCGAAGATGGCTTTTTCCCAGCAGACCTTTTAGGCTATCGCACAATCTTATGTTGTAATTTTGCTGGATGACATTATGTCAGAATCTGTTTCAATCTCCCCTGCGCTAATGAACCGCGCCATTGCAGGACAAGCCGATGCCCAATTTGAAGTGGCGGTGCTGTATATGCAAAGCGATTTTAATGAAGATATTGAACTTGCCGAACAATGGGCGCTCAAAGCTGCCGCAAACGGACATATCGAAGCCATGTATTGGCTTGGTGAAGGCTATACCGTATATGCCAAAGATGTTCTAGAAGATGACCCTGAAGATGCCAAACAACATTTTGAAGATGCTTTTGTCTGGCTCAAAAAAGCCAGTGATGCACAACACCCTGCCGCTATTTTAGAGTTGGCAGGCTACTACCGTCGTGGTGATGTGGTTGAACAAGATGTCGCTCGCTCTGTGGCATTGGTACAGCAAGCAGCAGAATTGGGCGAAGTACAAGCCATGCGTGACCTTGCTTTTATTTATGCAAATGCTTTGGGTGTAGATGCTGACGAAAATAAAGCTGAATATTGGACACAAAAAGCCGATGCAGCGGAGTAATTTATTTGTCTAGCCAATCAATTGATGGGCTAGACAATTTTTGCATGACTCGAATCGTCATTGAATAAAGCTTAGACTTTGAATAACACTTAGACTTCGACCACAATTACTTGTCTGCAAATGCCCTCTTGCTGACGCTGTTGTTCAAACACAGCCGCAGGCATCGGCTCAAAACTGTCAAAGAAACAAATTTCAGCATCATCAATAGAATATAGCAATGAGTGATTGCCCACGCCTTCTAAAGTGTCGTAGTAGACAATTACAAATTTATTTTCATCAAATGCGTGCTGAATTTGCTGATAGCCGATTGCCGCCAATACAGGCAATTTAAGCTGTTCAGCTTCGGCATAACTTAACTTTTCTGCATCTTGTAAATCTGGGTCAGGGTCAGTATAAAACTGCACATTAAAGCCAAACTTTTTCAGTCCAACAGCCAAGCCAATTGTGGTTGTGCCCTGCTCTGGCGTATAACCACACACTTCAATCAATTGTTGAATCTCGGCATCAATTCCTAAGTGTCGTAGCAACATCCACACTGCGTAAATCCCGCCGTTGGCTTCTAAATTTGCCAACTCTTGAGGAAGCTCTAAAGCCATCATTCAATCTCAAAAATATGTTTGTAGTGATAATAAACAAAACATGATTGGAACTGAATCAATTTCCAAGTACAATATCGCGCTAGTCGAGGGATGCTGCGACGTTTTACAGGCACGAAATGTAAAATCGCCAGGCTCGACCAGCATAGCAACGCGTTTGCTATGCAAGAAACGGCATCCGCGAACTGAATGATCAATTGTTTTTTATAAGGAGATCGTGATGAACGCGGTTAATGCTTCATTTACAGATTATAAAGTTGCCGATATCACACTAGCTGATTTTGGTCGTAAAGAAATCAAACTTGCAGAAGCAGAAATGCCAGCCCTTATGGGTTTGCGTAAGCGCTACTCAGCTGCAAAACCTCTTGCAGGCGCGAAAATTCTCGGCTGTATCCACATGACCATTCAAACTGCTGTTTTAATTGAAACGCTAGTTGAATTGGGCGCAGAAGTTCGTTGGACTTCTTGTAACATTTTCTCTACTCAAGACCACGCTGCTGCAGCAATTGCTGCTTCAGGTGTGCCTGTTTTTGCTTGGAAAGGCGAAACTGAAGAAGAATATGTATGGTGTCTTGAACAACAAATTAATGTAAATGGCACACCATGGGATGCCAACATGATTTTGGACGATGGCGGTGACTTAACTGCACTTGTTCACGAGAAATATCCTGCATTATTAGAGCGCATTCACGGTATTACTGAAGAAACCACTACGGGCGTACAACGTCTAATTGAAATGTGGAAAGATGGTTCTTTAAAAGTGCCTGCAATTAACGTCAACGACTCTGTGACTAAATCTAAAAACGACAATAAATACGGTTGCCGTCACTCACTCAACGATGCGATTAAACGTGGTACAGACATGTTATTGTCTGGTCGTCGTGCATTGGTTATTGGTTATGGTGATGTAGGTAAAGGTTCTGCACAATCTTTACGTCAAGAAGGCATGATTGTTCGTGTTTCTGAAATTGACCCAATTTGTGCAATGCAAGCATGTATGGATGGTTACGAAGTTGTATCTCCGTACAAGAATGGCGTACAAACAGGCAATAAAGCAGACGTCAACCTAGAGCTTTTAGAAAATACTGACTTGATTGTGACTACAACAGGTAACTATCACGTGTGCGACGCAGCAATGCTAGATACACTTAAAGCAGGCGCTGTTGTATGTAACATTGGTCACTTCGATACTGAAATCGACACCAACTACTTACGTGGTTATAAGTGGGTTGAAGTGAAGCCACAAGTACACCAAGTGTATCGTTCAGAAAACGAAAACGATTATTTAATCTTGCTTTCTGAAGGTCGTTTAGTGAACTTGGGTAACGCAACAGGTCACCCATCACGTATTATGGATGGTTCATTTGCTAACCAAGTATTGGCACAAATGCACTTATTTGCAGAGAAATTTGCCGATCTTCCTGCCGATCAAAAACAAGCGGCAATTCGTGTTGAAATCTTACCGAAAAAACTAGACGAAGAAGTTGCTGCTGCAATGGTTGCTGGTTTTGGTGGTGTATTAACACAATTGACTCAAGTACAAGCGGACTACTTAGGTGTAGCTGTTGAAGGTCCGTTTAAATCGGATGCTTATAAATACTAAGTTTTTAATCCTTCTCCCTAACCCTCTCTCATAGGGAGAGGGAATGATTCATTGTTTAATGAATGTATTCGAGGGTAAGTCCTCTCCTGAGCAAGTTTAAAGCACTGCTTTTAAACCCAGCGCAAGAGAGGATTTAGGAGAGGTGAAAAAATATAAATAAGTATTTATAACAAGGATTTAATCATGACCAAACAAGTTCCTATTTCATTTGAATTTTTCCCATCTAAAACCGATGTAGGTGCAGAAAAACTCAAAGTTGTGCATCAAGAATTACAACTTTTAAATCCAGAGTTTTTTTCTATCACTTATGGTGCAGGTGGTTCTACTCGTGAACGTACTTTATCGACCATTAGCGACTTCAATGGCAAAGGCACACCTATAGCGCCGCACCTGTCTTGTATTGGTGATGACAAAGCGCGTATTGCTGAATTGCTTGATATTTATAAAGCACAAGGCATTGACCGCATTGTGGCTTTGCGTGGTGATTTACCTTCAGGTCAAGTTGGTTTAGGCGAATTGCCGTATGCGTCTGACTTGGTACGTTTTATTCGTGAACATTCAGGTGATCATTTTCACATTGAAGTTGCGGCTTATCCTGAAATGCATCCACAAGCAGACCACTTTGATCAAGACATTAAAAACTTTGTCACCAAAGTAAATGCTGGTGCCAATGCTGCCATCACCCAGTTCTTTTTTAATCCAGATGCGTACTTTTACTTTGTAGAACGTATTCAAAAGCAAGGTGTGAATATTCCTGTTGCGCCTGGCATTATGCCGATTACCAATGCCAGCAATTTAATTCGCTTTGCAGATGGTACAGGTGCAGAAATTCCACGCTGGATTCGTAAGCAATTAGCAACCTATGGTGATGACACAGCTTCAATCAAAGCCTTTGGTCATGAAGTGATTATTAAACTGTGCGAACGCCTGATTGCAGGGGGTGCACCAAGTTTGCATTTTTACACCATGAACAACACCGAACCGACTCGTCAATTAGTGACAGATCTTGGTTTGGCTTAAGCTGTATTTTTCATATTTATTGACTTGAACGAGTAATCCCTATGCCCCGTTTTTATATTGAGGCTGAATTAGCAGTAGATACACAAGTTGAACTGACTGAAACAGTATTTCATCACTGGGTGAAAGTACTACGCGCACAAGTCGGTGAAACCGCCACCTTGTTCAATGGGCAAGGTGGTGAATATGAAGTGGAACTGGTTGAAGTTACCAAAAAAACAGCGCAAGTGCAGATTAAAAGTTTTAATCCAGACAATCGCATCCCAAGCTTTAGCGCCTTATTAGGACAAGTAATGAGCAAAGGCGATCGTATGGATTATGCGATTCAAAAAGCGGTAGAGCTTGGCGTAACTAACATTCAGTTGCTCACCTCTGAACGCTGTGAAATGCGCTTAAAATATGACCGCGATCAAAAAAAATTAGATCATTGGCAAGGCATTGCCATTGCAGCCTGTGAACAATGTGGCATGAATATCGTACCGAAAATTTTAGCCCCACTACGTTTAGAGGACTGGCTGAATAGCGACCTTCCTGCCACCAAACTAGTGTTAGCACCGAATAAAGATCAAGTAGATGTACTAAACAATGCCAGTAAAGATTTGGCTTTATTAATTGGGCCTGAAGGTGGTTTAAGCGAAACAGAAATTAGCGCTGCCAATGCGGTTGGCTTTCAAAACTGGTGTATTGGTACTCGGGTATTACGCACTGAAACCGCACCTGTGGTTGCTTTAGCTCTCTTAAATTATCGCTTGGCTGATTAATTTATCCGTTTTTACAGAAATCGATTGCCAATAACATTGCAATTTATAAAGTACAGGATTAATCTCGAACAATATATTAAAAAATTTGCATAAAATTTAAACACAAAACAGCAATATTTTATGCATGAACGTGATGTTATTTAAAAATATAAATGATGGAATCATTTAACTAGATTTTGGGGAAGTATGTCAGACGCTCAAGATGAATTGTTGCAGCAGTACTTAGATGCTGCGCAAATCACCAATACCATTCGGCTTATTCGATTCTTTTTGGTCAGCATCCTGATTGTTTGTCTGTATGTGTTTTTTATTTATCAAATTTCTTTCTCACATTCATCACCCTACCTCAATATCTGGTTTATTCTCACTGAACTGACCATTGGTTCGTGTTTACTGCTCACAGCAGTTCACTTTAAAGCGGGACAATATCAACTCCAACAAGCACATCGTTGGTTAAAATTGGTGTGTTTCTTGATCGGAACAGCAATCGCGGTTGGGGTAAGTTTACTGTATTACTTTTTACCTCAGCAAAACCCTGAACTGAGCAACTATGAAGCGATTATTTTAGCGGCCTTATTAATTATTGTGAGTCAAACCTTTGCCCTCACCTTTTTAACGCAGCGCTTGAGTTATTTTTGCTGGGTATTCATTCCAGTGATTACACCCTATATTGCCGCACAGTTTTTAGTTCACTCCGAAACTTCCGCCTTCTTTTTTCTCGCGACAAATTTTGCCTTAATTACCTTACTGATTTGTGCCAATACTTCAATGCACATGCATCGTCGTTTATCGAGCGTCAATTTTAAAAACGACCAATTAAAAAAAGCCGCAGAGCAACAAGTTGACTGGACAGATCAACTCCGCCAACAATTGCAAGTGGAAATGAACAAATCTAAAGATATTGAATTGCAACTGCAATTTAACAATCAAATGCTGGAACAAAAAATTAGAGAACGTACCTTTGACTTAGAACAAACCCATCTAGACTTAATTAAACAACAACATAGTTTAATTTTGGCACATGAAGCCGCAGGTATTAAAGCGTGGGACTGGAATATCCGAGAAAGAAGGATTGTCTTTGGCACTGGCTCACAGCAAACTCGTTTAAAAAATTCCAAAAAGCATCGGAATAAATTACAGCAATTAATTCACCGTGATGATATTGCACACCTTCATCAAACCATGAAAGAGCATTTACGTGGTCAGACAGAACGCTATCAAGCCACATATCGCATACAACATAATTCAGGTCAATGGTATTGGGTGCAAGATATTGGGCGGGTAATTGAGCGTGATCCTGTCACCAATAAACCTTTACGCATGGTCGGGGTTCGCCGTGACATTCACCAAGAACGGATTGCACAAGAACGCTTAAAACTCACTGCTAGCGTACTTGAACAAGCAGCTGAAGGTATTTTTATTTTAGATGAAAACCTGCGCTATATTGAAAGCAATCCATTCTATGCACAAATGAGTGGATTTCAACGTGACCATATTATAGGTAAATATCTGTTTGATTTAGTCAAATCCAACAAAGCAAATCCACGCATGACACAAGAGGAAATTGTTCAACAATTACTCAGCAAGGGTGAATATCATACTGAAAGGAATATAAAATTCCGCTCAGGAAAAGAATTAGAAGTTCGTATGCATATCAATGCAGTCAAAGATGAGCAAAACCGTATTATTAATTATATTGGAATTGTGTCTGATTTAACCGAACATAAACTACAAGAACAGCGTTTATCCTATTTAGAAAATTATGATGCGCTGACCGATCTCCCCAATCGTTTTTATTATAATTATCAACTACATCAATATCTTATTTCACAGCAAGATTCATTGCAGCAATTGGCGGTCATTCGACTCAATATTGACCGTTTCAGACCTTTAAACGAATATTTAAGCAATAATGGTGGCGATGAATTACTCCGCCAAGTGGCGCAGCGTTTACGTATCACCAATGCCGAAGCGCTGTTTGTTGCACACTTAAATGGCGATGATTTTGCAATTGTTTATGAAATTTCTCACATTCGCCCTTCAATCGAAGAGCACTGTGAACGTATCACCAAAGCCTTTAATTTGCCGTTTAATGTACAGGGACAAGAACATATTATTACCCTATCGATGGGGGTTTCCCTCTATCCTGAACATGGACGCCAGTTGGATTATCTAAATAATTGTGCTGAACAAGCCTTGTCTGAGGCTAAGCGTTTAGGTGGCAATACCATTAAATATTACACTTTAGACAACACCAAACTGCTAGAGCAGGATGTACATTTAGAGCGTGACTTACGCCAAGCCATTAAAAATGATGAATTAATTGTATATTATCAACCTAAAATTGATTTCCATAATTATCAGGTGATCGGGTTTGAAGCATTGGTGCGCTGGCAGCATCCAACCAAAGGCATTATTCCACCCAACCTATTTATTCCTATTGCAGAACAAACCAGTTTAATTTCCGATATTGGTCGGGTTGTAATTCAACAAACTGCCAAGCAAATTCGTGAATGGAATCTGTTAGGTTTTGATCATATCCAAGTATCGGTTAATGTAGTTGCACAACAACTGCAACGTGGTCAATTGCTGCAAGATTTAGATGATGCGATTAATACCTATCAAATTTCAGGTGCAAGCTTAGAATTAGAAATTACCGAATCCTCTTTAGTGGAAAACTCCACAACCGTGAAGTCTTTATTAGATGAAATTAAACAACGTGATATTCATATCGCCTTAGATGATTTTGGTACAGGCTATTCTTCACTTTCTTACTTAACAGACTTCCCAATTGACAGTTTAAAAATAGACCGTAGCTTTGTTTCTAAAATTGGAAATACCAAACAAGAAGCCATTGTTAGTGCCATGATTGCTATGGGCAAAGCCATGGGCATGAGTGTGGTGGCTGAAGGGATTGAAACTGAGCAACAACTGCAATATTTGCAGAATTTAAATTGTGATATTGCGCAGGGGTATTTATTCTCTAGGCCTTTGCCTGAAAGTGAAGCGACCCAATTTCTAAAAGCCAATTTAGTATCGCGCGCATATCGCTCCTTAATCTGAAACTAGACCCAAAAGCTCTAAGTTTGTTCTAAAAATAAACAGTGACGTCTGTGCTAAGGGGGCAAGTAATGGTATATTCGATAAGATTCATAAAAAAACCACCAGCATCGCTGGCCAACTTGTCACACACGAGATTCAGATGGACGATCAATCATTAAAACAGCAGGCACTTTACTATCACGAATTTCCAACACCAGGAAAAATCAGCGTTACTCCAAGTAAGCAGCTGGTCAACCAACGTGACTTAGCGCTCGCTTACTCACCAGGTGTCGCAGCACCATGTTTAGAGATTGAACGTGATCCTTCAACAGCTGCACTTTATACCGCTCGCGGTAACTTGGTTGCTGTCGTTAGTAACGGTACAGCAGTATTAGGTTTAGGTAATATCGGTCCTTTGGCGTCTAAACCTGTGATGGAAGGTAAAGGCGTACTCTTTAAAAAGTTTGCTGGTGTCGATGTATTTGACATCGAAATTGCTGAAAATGATCCAGACAAAATTGTAGATATTGTTGCAGCACTAGAACCAACTTTTGGTGGTATTAACCTTGAAGACATCAAGGCACCAGAATGTTTCTACATTGAGCAAAAACTTCGTGAACGCATGAATATTCCTGTGTTCCACGATGACCAACACGGTACGTCAATCATTGTAGGTTCTGCCCTACTCAATGCCTTGTTACTTAACGGCAAGAAAATTGAAGAAATCAAAATCGTTGCTTCAGGTGCAGGTGCAGCCGCACTGTCTTGTTTAGACCTGTTATGTGCATTGGGCGCGAAAAAAGAAAATATCATTGTTGCGGATTCGCGTGGTCTAATCACCACCAAACGTGAAGGTTTGGATGACTCGAAAAAACGCTATATGCAAGACATTGAAGGAACGCAACTTGCTGATGTAATTAGCGGTGCGGATATGTTCCTTGGTCTTTCTGCAGCGGGTATCTTGACCAAAGCTATGGTCAAAGAAATGGCTGAAAATCCAATTATCTTTGCTTTGGCTAACCCAGATCCAGAAATCTTACCTGAACATGCGCATGAAGTACGTCCAGATGTGATTATGGCGACTGGTCGTTCGGACTACCCGAACCAAGTTAACAACGCACTTTGCTTCCCGTATATTTTCCGTGGTGCATTAGACGTTGGCGCAACTACCATCAACGAAGAAATGAAAATTGCTTGTGTACACGCAATTGCACGCATGGCACACATTGAAGCAGATGCTGCGACTTATGGTGAAAAATCTGCATCATTCGGTCGTGACTATTTAATTCCACGTCCACTTGATCAGCGTTTAATTCTTGAAATTGCACCTGCAGTTGCTCAAGCGGCAATGGATTCAGGTGTAGCAAGTCGTCCAATTCAAGACTTCTCTGCATACCGTCAGCGTTTGTCTGAGTTTGTATATAACTCGGCATTTATGATGAAGCCTATTTTTGCTCAAGCAAAAACTGACCCTAAGCGTATTGCTTATGCAGAAGGTGAAGACTTACGCGTACTTCGTGCAGTACAAATTGCAGTGGATGAAGGCTTGGCTAAACCAATCCTTGTAGGTCGTACCTCAGTGATTGAAGCGAACATTAAAAAGCTAGGTTTACGTCTGGAACATGGCGTGAATATGGAAATTGTAGATCAGGAAAACAACCCGAACTACGAAAAATTTGCAGATGATTACTACACCATCATGCAGCGTAAAGGCGTTACACCTGAATACGCGCAGCGTGAAGCACGTCGTCGCTCTACCCTCATTGCAGCAATGTTAGTGAAACATGGTTTAGCCGATGGTATGTTATGTGGTACTTATTCTAGCTACGATATTCACCTTGATTTCGTGAAAAATGTGATTGGTCTAAAAGAAGGTCGCACTAACTTCTTTACCCTTAACGCATTGATGCTTGAAGATCGCAACTTGTTCATTGCCGACACTTATGTCAACACTAACCCAACTGCTGAACAGTTGGCTGAAATGACACTTTTAGCGGCTGAAGAAGTACGCCGTTTTGGTATGACACCACGCGTTGCTCTACTTTCTCACTCAAGTTTTGGTTCTGACCAACAAGACTCTAGCGCACAAAAAATGCGTAAAGTCTTTGAAATCTTGAGTGAGATTGCACCTGAGCTTGAAGTTGAAGGTGAAATGCACGGTGATGCAGCATTAGACGAAAATATTCGTCAATTTGCTTTCCCGAACTCACGCTTCAAAGGTTCTGCAAACTTGTTGATTATGCCGAACTTAGATGCTGCCAATATTTCATTTAACTTGTTGAAATCGACTTCAGGTAACAATGTTACGATTGGCCCTATCTTGTTAGGTGCAGCAAAACCTGTACATATTTTGACTCCGACTGCAACGACACGTCGTGTTGTGAATATGACTGCACTCACTGTTGCTGAAATTCAACAAACAGCACAAGTTAAAGCATAAACCTATATTTCTGAGTGACTGACTCAGAATTATAGACTTGAGAAAACCTCTATTCTGTAGCATGATTGCTTGAAGAATAGAGGTTTTTTCATGCAAGTTTATTTAGTAGGCGGTGCAGTTCGAGATCACTTACTCGGGCATCCCTATCACGAAAAAGATTATGTTGTGGTTGGCGCAACGCCCGAACAACTTTTGGCTCAAGGCTTTCAACCTGTGGGCAAAGACTTCCCTGTTTTTCTTCATCCTGAAACCAAAGATGAATATGCACTTGCTCGCACTGAGCGCAAATCTGGACACGGTTATCACGGTTTTGAATTTCATACCGACCCAAGCGTGACCTTAGAAGAAGATTTAATCCGTCGTGATTTAACCATTAACGCCATGGCAATGGATAGTGATGGCAATGTCTACGACCCTTACGGTGGACAGCAAGATCTGTGCAATAAAGTGCTGCGCCATGTTTCCAATGCTTTTGTAGAAGACCCGTTACGGGTGCTGCGTATTGCTCGTTTTGCAGCACGTTATCATGCTTTAGGCTTTGTGGTTGCACCTGAAACCTTGTTATTAATGCAAGAGTTGGCAGAATCTGGTGAGTTACATGCGCTGACACCTGAACGCGTATGGAAAGAAACTTCACGTGCCTTAATGGAAGCACGTGCCGATGTTTATTTTGAAACATTGCGTGCCTGTGGTGCTTTAAAAGTTTTATTTCCTGAATTAGATGCTTTATTCGGTATTCCACAGCGTCCTGAATATCACCCTGAAATTGACAGTGGTGTGCACACCATGATGTCACTACAACAAGCCTGTCGTGCCAATTACTCACTCGATGTACGCTTTGCAGTGTTATTGCATGATTTAGGCAAGGCCTTGACCCCTGCCGATGAATTACCACGGCACATTATGCATGAAGAACGTGGGATTCGACCTGTAACGGAAGTGTGTGAACGCCTGCGCGTACCGACCAATACCAAACAACTTGCACTTGCTGTATGTAAAGAGCATTTAAAATGCCACCAAGCATTGAGCTTAAAGCCTGGCACGTTATGGCGCTTATTACAGCGTTTGGATGTCTTGCGTCGTCCTGAGCGTGTAGAAGCCTTTGTACAAGCCTGTGAATGTGACTCTCGTGGGCGTTTAGGTTTGGAAGATCGTGACTATCCGCAAGCGAGCTATATTTTGGAAGCGATTCAAGTGGTACGCAGCATTAAGGCGCAAGACTTACCTGCCGATGTCCAAGGCCCCGATATTGGTGAAATGCTGATTGAACGACGCATTAAAGCGATTGAGCAATTAAAGGCACGTCACTTGGCTGCTACTGCTTAGGCTATTTAAGTCTATAGAACGTCATTACATGCGTTCTTTGATCTATCATTCTTAACCTATTTAAGTCAGCCTAAATTTCTGATCGAAAAGCCGTAATCTTCTAAAATATAGAAGCTACGGCTTTTTAGCTCAAATAAATCCTTCTTGAAATAAGAAACTGTCTTTTGCTTTTAGGCAAGCTGCGCAGGAAAGCTAATCACTTGCTCTAAACGCATCTGCTCAGTTGCAATCATCAATAAGCGATCTATGCCCAAGGCGATACCTGAACATTCAGGCATGTTCGGCAACGCAGCCAATAAATATTCATCAATTGGCATCACATGTAAACCAAGTTGTGCGCGTTCTGCATTATCGGCTTCAAAACGAGAACGCAGCACAGTAGCATCAATCAATTCATCATAGGCATTGGCAAGCTCTAAACCTTCGATATATAGCTCAAAACGGGCTGCGACCAATTCCCCATCATCATCTGTTCTGGTTTTAGCCAAAGATGCTAATTCAGGTGGAAAATCGGTTAAAAATACAGGAGCATCAAAGCCCAAACTTGGTTCTACAAAATGTGAAAACAATAGGTCGATGTAGCCTAGACGGTCATCACCCAAATCCAGATGCAAACCCACACGATGACAGCAGTCTTTCAATTGTTGCAGACTTGCCTGTAAAGGATTTAAATCCAAACGATCCATAAATGCGTGTTTATAACTCAACACTGTTGGACGTACTTCGCCAAAGCGTTGTTTTAACGTCAGATTAAGTAAATCTGTCACCTCAAACATAAGCTCTTTCAGGCTAAATTCGGGACGATACCATTCCAACATGGTAAATTCGCTGTTGTGTTTACGTCCATGCTCATCATCACGAAAGACTTTGCAAATTTGATAAATAGCACCACTACCACTGGCCAATAAACGCTTCATGGCAAATTCAGGTGAGGTCTGTAAATAGTGCGTATGCAATTTGCCCTGCACATGGCGCTGTGCTTGCACTGAAGCCAAATGCACATCTGTCACTCCTGCCTGTGACAAAATTGGCGTTTCAACTTCAAGTACTTCACGTTCCGCAAAAAACTGGCGTATTTGTGCATACAATTGTGCACGTGCGCGCATGCTGTTTAAGTCGCAAGTTGGTTGATATTGGAGATTTGAACTCATGCTTGCGGGCCTCCGTGTGCTGCCCATTCACGACGCAGAGGATAGGTTTTTCTTAAATGATCAAAAGCCTGCTGCTCAACTTTGCCCGCTTTGACACAGGCACGTAAATTGGCATCATCCTGTGCAATATCATAAATTTGACTTAAATGTGCATGCAGACTATTGTTCAAATCTTGGGTTTTGAAATATTGCGCGCAGCTTGGCAATTGAGTTTCAAATTGTTTTGTGGCATCTAAACCAAAATTTTCACAAAAAGCCTGATAAATCATTTGTGTGCCGCGTGCCTTGCCTTCTAGGCTATACCCTGCAATATGCGGGGTTGCCAAAGCAAGCAAATCTAATAATTCTGCAGAGATTTCAGGTTCATATTCAAAAACATCTAATACCACTAAACGCTGAGTATGTTGAATATCCTGCATTAAAGCCGCTTCTTCTACCACTGGCCCACGCGCTGAATTAATCAGAATGGCTTGAGGCTTCATACATGCCAAACGCGCTGCATTAATTAAATGATGAGTAGGATGTTCACCAGTTTCTGTTAATGGCACATGAATGGAAATTGCATCTGCCTGTTGTAATAGTGCATCTAAGTCACATTGCTGCACATTGGGCAACTGCACAAATGGATCGTATGCGATGACATCCCAACCTAATAATTGTGCCATTTTGACCAAGCGCGAGCCGACATTGCCCAGTCCAATAATGCCAAGTTTAAAGTTTTGATTGGCATGTAGTAATTCAGGCTCGAGATGAAGCAATGCGGTAATCACATACTCACTCACCGCCTGCGCATTACAACCTGCCGCATTTGACCATGCAATGCCCTGCTGCTCGATGGCTGGGATATCAAGGTGGTCTGTGCCAATGGTCGCGCTGCCAATAAATTGAAGCGCGGTCTGTTGAATCAATGCTGCATTCACTTGGGTGACGGAACGAACTAGCAGCGCATCAGCATCTTGCACATCTTGATGCGTTAGACGGCGTCCAGCCTTGTGCTCTATTTCTGCCAAATCTGCAAAGAAATAATCGGTATATGCCAGATTTTCATCTGCAATGATTTTCATAACGCCATCCCATGTGTGTTTGCTTGTTTATGATAGCTTGAGTTGTCTAGGATGACTATGATTGTTGAGATTAATGCAGAATTGTTGAACAGCAAGCCGACGATTCATTTAGGTGGAAACATGCACGTCTATATAAAAGTTGCATATTCACAGCAAAAAAATCAGCCACCCGAAGGTGGCTGACTGCTATAGATTAAGCGAGTGAAATCTTAACCAATAAATTTACGCGCATTGCGGAACATACGTAACCATGCACCATCTTCAGTCCATTCTTCAGGTTTCCAAGAATGTTGAAGCGCACGGAAATTACGTTCAGGGTGCGGCATCATAATTGTTGCACGACCATCTTTTGAAGTTACGCCTGAAATACCTTCTGGCGAACCATTCGGGTTCATTGGATAATGTTGAGTCGCATTTCCGTGGCTATCGACATAACGTAAAATCACTTGGTTACCTGCATTTAAGGCTGCCAAATTAGCTTCTGGTGCAACGACGCGACCTTCACCATGTGCCACTGCGATTGGTAAAATCGAGCCTTCCATATCTTGCAATAATACAGAGTTTGATTTTTCCACACGGACGTTAACGCTACGCGCTTCAAACACTTCTGAAGTATTGCGATGGAAACGTGGCCACGCTTCTGCACCTGGAATGAGTGGTGCTAATTGTGACAACATTTGACAACCGTTACAGATACCCAGTGAGAACGTTTCTTGACGGTTAAAGAATTTCTCAAACTGGTCGCGTAATTTCGGGTTGAACAAGACTGACTTCGCCCAGCCACCGCCAGCACCTAATACGTCACCGTAAGAGAAACCACCACACGCCACTAAGCCTTCAAAGTCGTCTAAATCGACACGCCCTGCAAGCAAGTCACTCATGTGTACGTCAACGGTGTTAAAGCCGACTTTGTCAAATGCTGCCGCCATTTCTACATGACCGTTTACGCCTTGTTCACGTAAAATCACCATGTTAGGACGACGTGTGTTGATGTACGGTGCTTCAACTGGCTCATTTAAGTCAAATGTCGGTTGAGCAATTAAGCCTTTGTGGTTCTTGTCTGTGATCAAAGCAAATTCTTGATCAGCAGTTTCTGAGTTGTCACGTAAACGCTGGATTTGATGTGATACTTCACTCCAAGCCGTTTGCAAATCGGCCCGTTCAAGCACCAAGCCATTTACTGCAAGTTGGTCGGTGTTATTGACTGTACCGACTACAGAAATTGTATCTTTCAGGGTAGATGCAGCAACTTCAGCAGCTAAAGCTGCCCAATCTGCTTTAGAAATTTGTAGTACTGCACCAATTTCTTCAGCAAACAATGCCGCAACAGATTGATCTTCAAGCGCTACGCCTAAACGCGAAGCGAACATCATTTCAGTCACAGTTGCCAATAAACCACCATCACCAATGTCATGGTAAGCTTGAATCAAGCCGCGGTTATTCCAGTCTTGCACCAAAGCAAAGAATGCTTTGAATTCGTCAAAGTTATCGACATCTGGTGTTACTGAACCAATAGCTTTATACACTTGCGCTAAAATTGAACCGCCTAAACGAAACTGACCTTTAGACAAGTCAATACGCACCAATACTGAATCGGTATTTTTTAATTCAGGGGTTAGCGTTTTGCGTACATCAGTCACTGGTGCAAATGCGGTAATTACACCTGACATTGGTGAAGTTACAGATTTATCAACGCCTTCGTCATTCCAGGTGGTACGCATAGACAATGAGTCTTTCCCTACTGGAATTGCAATTCCTAGTGCAGGACACATTTCCATACCAATGGCTTTTACACCTTCAAACAAGGCTTGGTCTTCGCCTTTTTGACCTGCTGCTGCCATCCAGTTTGCAGACAATTTAATGTCGCTAATCTGGTCAATTTTGGCTGACATGATATTGGAAATAGATTCTGCCACTGCCAAACGCGCAGATGCTGCAGGGTTTAATAAAGCTACAGGTGGACGTTCACCCATCGCCATTGCTTCGCCTGTAAAGCCTTGCAAGCTGGTAGTGGTTACTGCCGCATCTGCAACAGGCACTTGCCATGGGCCAACCAATTGATCACGTGCAACCATACCTGTAATTGAACGGTCACCAATCGTGATTAGGAATGATTTAGAAGCAACAGTTGGATTCTTAATCACACGGTAAATCGCATCTTTCAGATCAATAACTTGAGCTACATCAAAATCATCACCTTGACGTTCAATGCTTTCATAAGAACGGCTCATGCGTGGCGTACCGCCTAACATGACCTGCATTGGCATATCTACAGCTTTGTTATTGAACAAAGGATCTTCAACCGTTAAATGACGCGCTTCTGTCGCTTCACCCAATACCGCAAACGGACAACGCTCACGCGCACAGATTGATTCAAATAATTCTAAAGAACTTGGACGAATCGCCAATACATAACGCTCTTGCGCTTCGTTTGACCAAATTTCCATTGGTGACATGCCCGGTTCTAAAGATGGAATCTTACGCAAATCAAGCACTGCACCTAGTTCGTGATCATTTACCAACTCAGGCATTGCGTTAGAAATACCACCTGCACCGACATCATGCACCGATACGATTGGGTTGGCATCTTCCAAACGCCAGCACGTATCAATCACTTCTTGGCAACGGCGTTCCATTTCTGGGTTTTCACGTTGTACTGAAGCGAAGTCAAGGTTTTCACCCATGGTTCCGCTATCTACAGAAGATGCAGCACCACCGCCCAAACCAATCAACATCGCAGGGCCGCCTAAAACGATTAATAAATCGCCTGGCTGGATTGGGTCTTTTTCGACATGGTCTGGACGAATGTTGCCGTAACCACCTGCAATCATGATTGGTTTATGGAAGCCTTTTACTTCACCATTCACGTTTTGCTCGAAAGTACGGAAGTAACCATTTAACGCAGGACGACCAAATTCGTTGTTAAACGCTGCACCGCCCAATGGGCCTTCAATCATAATTTGTAATGGCGATGCCATACGTGAAGGCTTGCCATAGTTTTCTTCCCAAGGCTGTTCAAAACCAGGAATATTTAAATTCGATACTGTAAAGCCTGTTAAACCTGCTTTTGGTTTACCACCACGACCTGTCGCGCCTTCATCACGGATTTCACCACCCGAACCTGTCGCAGCACCTGCAAATGGTGCAATTGCAGTTGGGTGGTTGTGTGTTTCCACTTTCATAAGAATGTGGGCAGCTTGGCTCTTATATTTATAAACGTAGTGACCTGTTGCAGCATCTTTTTTCGGATAGAAACGCTGCGTATCAAAACCAACAATCACCGAAGCGTTGTCTTTGTAAGCCGACAATACGTCTGTTGGTGATTCTTTATAAGTATTTTTGATCATTTGGAACAATGACAATGGCTGTACTTCGCCATCAATTGTCCATTCAGAACCAAAGATTTTGTGACGGCAGTGCTCAGAGTTGGCTTGTGCAAACATCATCAATTCAATGTCATGCGGATTACGGCCTAACTTGATAAATGCTTCGGTTAAATAATCAATTTCTTCATCAGACAAGGCAAAACCAAACTCACTGTTGGCTTTTACCAATGCCGCTTTGCCTTCACCCAAAATATCAATGCTATTTAAAGGTTTTGGTTCAGTTTCAACAAATAACGCTGCAGCATCGTTAATGTGGTTAAACACACTTTCGGTCATGCGGTCATGCAATACTTGTTTTACTTCGTTTGAAACGTCTGTAATACCTTTTAAGGTAAACAAAACACCGCGTTCTAGGCGGTGTACAGGCGTATTACAGTTGGCAAAAATATCGGTTGCTTTTGATGACCAAGGAGAAATTGTGCCCACACGTGGTGTCACTAAAATTTGAACTTCATCACTTGCAGCTTGGCGTAATTCAAAAGATGCACCATCGTTTAAAAGCTGTAAAGCAGATTGCTGTTGTTGCTCGTCGAGCGCTTGGTCAAATAAATAAACCCATTGGCTATCGAAAGATTGAACAGAACTCATTGACGCTAAACGGTTTAAGAGTTGAGTTTTCTTAAAAGATGAATGTGCAGGTGCACCGGCAACGATAAACATGCTGATTTTGGCTCCACGGGCTGATCTTTTGGACCATGCCACAATGTGACTTGAAGAGAGCGCATATTCTACTGTGAAATGCCATAATCAGCTAGATGGAAAATGGTTTTCTTGGCGCGTTTCGGCAGTAAAACTTCCGAATGTTGATTTAAAGCCTCTATTTCAGATCAATGTATTCAAGATTCGTGCTTTAAATTGCACAAAGCACTCTCACTGTGGAAATTACTTAATGATTGATGCTGTTTTTATTTTCTATGCCATCTGTTTACACACAGATGCTCTAAAGATCAGGACATGACGCTCAACTTCCGCCTTGCTCGATATCAACTAATCAAAGCACCTCAAATTCAATACGTCGATTTTTCTTACGTCCTTCTAGCGTTGTATTGTCTGCGACAGGCTGATTAGAACCTTGACCTTCGGTGCTTAAATGCGTTGCCGTAATACCTTTATCGACCAAGTAATTTTTTACCACTTCTGCACGTGATTGGCTTAACACTATATTTTTATGCGCGTCGCCCGAACTGTCTGTATGTCCAACAATTTTCACTTTTTTGGTGCCAACTTGCTTCAATGCCACAACCATTTCATCCAGAATTTTTTGACCTGCATCAGTTAAAATCGCACTACCCGATTCAAACTCAATAATCCTGTTTTTGAGCGTAGCATCCAGCATCTTTTGTTCATACTGATTCCCTGAAAGCTGCGTGTTTAAACGATAAGGCTGCTGTACCAAAGCCTGAAAGTTTGCTGTCGTAGCTTGAATTTGATGAGCAGCACTCACCTTTCCTATCAAATCAATTTGAGTCCCTTTCACACGTAACTGCCCTTGCGAAATCTTTTTTAAATCCGCTGTAATCATACGCGAAACTGAGTCATCCCAACCATTCGGTGCAACAACTGCACGGACTTGAATTTTATCTAGTACCTGCGTTTCACCATACACAGCTTGCATTTTCGCCAAAATAGCTTGTTTACTTGCTTCGTTTGGCACCACACCTTCTATAACAATGGGCGCTGCATAGATCAAATGACTTTGGACTAAAAAACACAAGCCAATAAGTAGACTTACGCGAATACGTTTTTGATTATTTTTCATATTTATTTATCTAAAAAAGTTTGCCTAAACAGCTTCAAGGCTTGGTTAAGATTTAACTGCCGCTGACAAAGTAATTGTTCCAATGTTGCAAGACCTGCATTTTGTTCTAAATAAGCATCAATCCAAGTGGCTTGAATTAAAGAAACCCAATGTTCATCCTGCATATTTTGAATAAATAGATCGCGCAGCGTCATGACATCAGCCCCCTGAAAATCAATGATCAAAATGGGTGCCTCAAAATGTAGTATCCCCAGCAAAATTTCAGTATGATGCGCGCCTAAAAACCGCCCGATCATGCCCATCCAAAATGCTGCGATTTCAAAGCAATATCGCGGATGATTCAGCGGTAAAATCATCACTTTGTTTAAACGACGAGTGCCATTTTTGAGGACGGGTTGCAGTAAAAGTCCCAACCCAATCATACTCTGAGCCAAGTCATTGACACTGATTTTCATTAATTGTGCCAATGAATGCGTGCTGTGTTTTTCATAAAAGTCTTGGTATTCTTCTGCACTCAAAAGTTGAACCCTATTCGGCAATTGATTCAACAGTTCAAATGACATATTGGGATCACGGATATTGCTTAAGACCTGATTGCGTTGCAATAAATCAGTCCAAATAGCTTTGTAAAAAAAACGGCACAAATAATAACTTTTGACTCGGCTGTTCGACCTCAAACAACTGCCCCAGTAGCATTGGAAATGCCCGCCCCGAGCTATCTTGGCTCGCCTTTAAATTAACAGCTAAAAACATTGGTTCTGCTGGATGGGCAATCAAAAAATCTAAAGCAGGCAAAGTTGCATAACGCTGTTTAAAATCTGCGCTCTGCATGGCATGTTCCAGTGCATTACTAATCCACTGATCGAGCTGCTGAATGAGTTCCGATTGCCCTTTAGACTTTATAAAATCACCACGGGCAGGTATTTTCCATAGGCTCTAGACTAGCAGAATGATTATGTTAGTCTAGAATCATGATAGAAAACAGTAAATTAAGTCACTACAAGATTAAAAAAATTATTCAATGCTTTTGCGTTGATATTCCTGCTTCCAAAACAGCCTTATTACTCAATTTAAATCGTAATACGATTAACTATTGGTACATGCTTTTTAGAGAAACTATCTATGATCATCAAACAGATTTAAGAGCTAAGTTTGTTGGTTCAATAGAAGTAGATGAAAGCTATTTTGGAGCGAAAAGGCAACGTGGGTTTCATGGAAAGTTAAAGCGCGGTCGTGGGACTCTAAAACAGCCAGTATTTGGAATATTCGAACGTAATGGGCGCGTCTATACTGAAATCGTACCTGACTGTAAAATGAAGACTTTACAAGAGGTTATAGTTGGTAAAGTTTCACTTGAGAGTGTGATTTATAGTGATGGATGGCGTGGCTATAATGGTCTTGTTGATGTGGGTTATTCAAAGCATTTTAGGGTAAATCACGGAGCAAATGAGTTTGCTAGAGGACAATGCCATATAAATGGAATAGAATCATTTTGGAGCTTTTGTAAAAGAAGGCTAGCAAAGTTTAACGGCATATCAAAAGAGTACTTTGATTATCATCTTAAAGAAACTGAATGGCGTTGGATGAGGGAACCTAATGAGTTAGCAACTGAGCTGTGGAACCTCATTAGGTAAAATTAAGTGTAAATCGAGGGTGTAAATAATTCTGTGTAAATACAGTTTTAAAAATACTTGGTTACACGCTCTTCAAACATGATACTAAAGCGATTCATGGCAGCTTTCCAATTCTGAATAGGCATCGTCCATTTTTTGCTTGCTGCCATAATTGCTAAATATACCACCTTTTTCACGGAATCATCAGTTGGGAAGATTTTTTTTTCTTGGTTGCATGGCGGATAACGCTGTTCAATGATTCAATCGCATTCGTCGTGTAAATCGCTTTGCGAATATCCATAGAATAAGCGAAAAACGTGTTTAGATTCGACCAGTTGGCAAGCCATGACTTGCTGATTTGAGGATACTTCTCATCCCATTTTTGTCCAAATTCATCTAAAGCTTGTAAGGCTGCGTCTTCTGTAACAGCTTGATATATCTTTTTTAAATCGGCTGTGACAGCTTTGTAGTCTTTCCAACTCACATATTTAAGATTGTTGCGTACCATGTGGATGATACACAACTGAATATGCGTATCAGGGTAAATTGTATTGATCGCATCAGGAAAGCCTTTCAGTCCATCTACGCAGGCAATCAGAATATCCTTTAAACCACGATTTTTCAGTTCTGTAAGGACTGAGAGCCAAAATTTAGAACCTTCGTTTTCTGACATCCACATACCTAATAAGTCTTTCTGTCCGTCTGTATTGACACCTAATGCTAGATACACCGCTTTGTTAATAATCGTACTATCTTGACGCACTTTCACCACGATACAATCCATATAGACAATAGGATAAAGGGCATCCAATGGTCGATTTTGCCATTCTATTACTTGTTCTTTAACTGCATCCGTCACTTTGGAAATAAGCGTTGGGGAGACGTCCGCATCGTACATTTCCTTGAATGTGGCAACAATATCTCGTGTCGTCATGCCTTTGGCGTATAGGGATAGGATTTGGCTATCCATTTGTGTGATACGCCTTGCGAAGCGCTGCTTCTCATCTTCTTGATCAGCTGGGGCTCAAAAGTGCCATCACGATCTCTAGGCGTGTCTAGTTCAAATTCACCATCATCAGTAAATAGCCGTTTGGTTGTATAGCCATTACGTGTATTTTTGCCTATACGAGGACTATTCTTCTCATAGCCTAAATGTTCAGTCAGTTCAGCATTGAGTGCAGTTTCAACGGTGAGTTTCTTTAGAGCTTTACTGAAATTATTCAGGTCAGCTTCTGTTTTTAAGTTCTTGGCAAATTCTTTTGCCAATGCCAGCATTGCTTCATCTTTCATGGTAAACACCTGTGTTGCCCCCAACAGCGTTGAGGGATAGTTTAAGCGTTTACACAGTTTTATTTACAGTCTCTGTAAATCTGCTAGTCTAGAGCCATACAAATACTATTTTTAAACTGCCAGCATAAATATTTTAAATGCTTAGCATTCAAAACCAGTTGACAAAGGATATCTTGATTTCTAAAGAGAAAGGAAAATAAACTCTATCTTCCTTCAATTGTTTGATACTGCAGTCAAAGTATCCCCACCATGCTTGGTCACTCTAGGTCGACACTGGATCTTCATTGCATCACTCACGAATGCGTTATCGCTGGCTTTGCTAGACCAAATATATGCCTCGCCTGGCTTTAATGCGCCAAGCTTCTCAGGTGTTAAAGACTTCAATCCAATACAAGCTTTCTGAATGTGTTTTAACCAATCTGGAGCATTAAACTTATGCAATATTATCTGAGATGAAAGCTGGATGAGCTCAACTGGAACAGATGGTGGATCTTGGCTAGCAATCATCACACTGGTACCTTTATGACGCATTTCACGAACCGTTTCTACAAGTCCTTTTACTAGTTCTGGGCTATCGATGTACTTATGGCACTCATCAAAAACTATCAGTTTGTTGAATGTTTGCCCCTGATACTTTGCCTCTGAGAATATTTGCAGTAACACAACAAATAAACCTAATGCTTCGTCTTTTTCAATAAACTCATCCCGAACATCTACAACGATCATTCTGCCTGGTCGAATCAGCGAACCAACGTTTAATTGGTCATCAATGTACTGTTCAGCAAAATCCAAACGCATGTCTGCTAGGTCTTTAAGTGAATCCGAAAGACTAGAGTTTTGTATTCCATCCCTTATCGCTTGGATCGAGAGGTTATTTCGATTTTTACGCATAATATTGCCTAGTTGGCGGATATATGCGGCTTGGTTGCCGATAGCCCCCATCAAAAATTTCCAGTGCCCAGCTTGCAATTCAGAAGAACAAAACTTCAACGGATGTACCTCAATTCCAGGATACTCAGCACGACGTTCGTTTAACTTGTCTTCAGGAGCTAACAACACAACATCATCTAAGGAAGTTGGCTCCGCACCATATACTTCTTTAAGCTTAGCTAACTGCATAACATCGTCATTTGGGGCTATCATCGACGTAAACTCAGGTTTATAGTCCTGAGTAGCGCTGTAATGGAATATCACACTGGCCAACTCTTTATGCAGCGTATTGATCGATGGAATTGATTTAGTTGCCATCTCCACAACTGAGCCTAATGTATAGCTTTTACCCCCACCTTGAACACCAAATAAACTTAGTGTGTGTGTATGGTTTAAATCTAAAGCTATTTTCCGTCCATGGACCTCTCCCAATAGGCCAAACTGAGCAGAATCACCGTTGACACCAAGAACAATATCGTGGGGAACGACCTCAACTTTATTACCCATTGTGATGTTCGGAATGTGCAAATTTTCGTCAGACTCTGGCTCTGGCTCTGGCTCTGGCTCTGCAGGATTAGCTATTGCAGGAGCTGGATTACCAACAGGTTTTACTTCTTCAACGCTCTGACTAATCGACGGTGAAACAGTAGCTGGAACATCATCATTAAAAGGCAGTACTTTAATCGTTTCATCTTTCGAAGCATCTGGCCGCTCAGGTAAAGTGATCGCAGCTTGAGATACTAGTTCAGCCCAAGATACGGTTCTATCTCGCTCTTTATGTAAAAATTCGGCCGAAGTTAACTTAGGCAGCGTTAATTCAAGTGAATCCAACGTCCCTTCACTGTGTTCGTTATCCTCAGGCACTTTAGCGGACAGCAATTCATCAATATGGTTTCGCCCAACACGATGAAATTCAATACCGACTTCTTTTTCAACGCCGGAGCTATTCTGGCCAAAATCGAAAATAACAGCACTTCGGGTAATTGAAAGCTTGTACCCTTCCTCCAAAGTTCGAAGCAAATATTTTGCTTCATCGACAATTTCAGAACTCAATAATCCAAAACGCTCAGATCGTTTAAGGTAATGCTCAAGAAGGACACAAAGCTTTTGTGTTTTAACTAGGCGATCAGGTCTATCCAGCGTTGTGCGAGTTAAATCAAAATGGCGTTGAATCACGCGCTCCGACTCTGAAATTTGCTCGGCAATACTCTTTTTTAAGCTTTCATACTTTGTAAGATCGCCGACTTCTGAATAGCACTTAACTTCAACCAAATTGCAACGAATTGTGCGCGATGAAGCATCCAAATCGAACAATGCTAAATCTGTTCTTTTAAAGCTAATATCTGCACCTAATTCACCATCAGCCTTTTGCAGTTCAGAATAAAGCTCAAGATGAGCATCTAAAGGAACAATGATCTGGTCCTTAAACACCCCTTGGTACTCAAGATAAAGTTTGGATAAGGCCAAGCCTAAGGCTTCCGACTTTGAAGCGCTATTTGAGGCTAGTTTTAGCGCTAATCTACCTGACAACGCTCTGAGCGAATCTAAAACCCGCGTTGCTTTATCTACATCAGGAACAATTTGATGCTGTTCTAATGTTCCTCTCAATAAGGCTTCTATTTCCGTAGTAGAACGCGAAGTAATAACAAAGTTGTGCGTGTTTGAAGAAGCCATTTCAGGGCTGTGATCAATCAGATAATCTGGTCGACCATCTTTACCACCGTGATCGAAGAACTCAATGCCCAAATTTCTATCTACGGTGAACACCCAATCACTCACTTCGTGTAATTGATTTAATAGGGCTTTTTCAGCACTATCAAGCGCCAATCTCACTACAGGCACCTGTTCTAGAGAAAAGTCGCCGGTGGCTAATGATGCAGTTATTGCCGACAACATCTTAGGCAGTTTGGCGATAGTCTCTGATATCTGGCCGCCGAATAGCATTTTTGCAGCACCATGTCTCGTGTGCCGATCCCACGCAACAATCCCATTCTCATCAAAGTAATCAATACAATAATCCTGATATAACCCATGTACGGGCGCAACTTGCTCGTCTGCCTGAGGTTTTACCACGGATAACTCTTGTGCAGGGAATACATCAAATAACATGCTTAAATGAGACTGAAACTCATCAGGCGACTGTTCAAATTCAGAGTTAGCTCTGAGCGAAATACTCAGCCTTGGCAGCAAATGATTCTCTGCTGCATGAAATAGCTGGTTTTCAGCCTCTGCGTCATCACCACTGTTGATTAATTTAAATAACTCAGCACCCACTTCTGTCGCATAAGGATCAGCTACGAATAGACGAATATCAAAACTAATATGCTTTAGCTCCGGTTTCTTTCTCAAAGCCAACAACATGCCCGCTACGGCTCCCGCAGACCCCGCGTTAAACACATTGATCGATAAACAGTTCACATAGGGATGTTGTATCAGATATCTTTCGACCTTAGTGGCGAGAAAGGCACTACTTTGCTTACCAACTTGCTGGTAATCATTTTTAATTCCAAATGCAGTTTTGATTTTATCAATTAGTGCTTGTGGCTCTTTTTCTTGTGCAGACGACAGAATGCTCCAAAATGGGTGAATACTGTCGAGTGCAACCATCAACTGGCCTTGAGAGTCTGGCAGAACATAAGGAAAATTGGTTAATGCGAGTTCTTCTAATAAACTGTTTTTAGTCCCAACCGCGATTTCCTTACCAACTTTCTCACTCTGTCTTGCCCAAGCTTCAGCAAGAGAAGCCCACCCACCTAACCATAAAGCCCTTAGTGGATGTGTAGGCCCCAGTAACATGGCCTTTTTATAGCTTCCATCATAATTCCATATTACGATTGAAAGTGAGTCCAAGCGTAATAACGCAGCTAATTCAGCCGAATAGTCATGCCCCTTTTCAGTTTCCTGAAATACCGCTGCTAGGTATTCTAGATAGCTGCTGGAATACATATAGGCTTCATGTGATGAAGACACATGATCATGAGCGACAGAAATTAGCTCTTTCTCATCTTGATGTATACTTTGAAAGTACGTTTCACGTGCGGCTTTAAACTTTTCAAACTGGCTTTCTACGCCCTTTATTGGCCAATCTACAGCATCGGCACCAGACTCACTTGCTTCTTGATTGCGAATTTCTACACGCCAAGTCAAAGCGGCCATTGGATTAGCCAGAATTTTTTGCTCAAAGTTTTTTAAGTAAGTGGTAACTGGAATTTGAATACCACTTCCTTTCTTGAATTTCACATTGACGATCGACTCATCCTTACTCTTACTATCTTGCCAAGTCGTTTCCATTACTTCAGCATTGGCAAATTTCTCAGTTTCGATGACGTTGGCAAATTCAGCTTTAATCTTCGCATGCGCTAATGACGCCTCTCTGACTTTTCGCCCCTCAATTGGCTCAACTTCTGCATCTGCTGCTGGCAATACATAAAACAGATCACTTTCATTAATTCGTGAGCCAGCTTCCTCCGCACTGGACGTACCCCACGGTATTGGACACTGTTTGTCATCAACCAAAGGTAATAATTCATCGTTTTCATCAAACGCTTGAATTCGAATGTAATGCCAACCTTCTTCCCATTCGATTCCAGTCAACTTGTTAAACGTGATTGTAACTGTGGATTTTGATGTAGCTTTACCTACCTTAATTAACCCAACAAAATCACCTTGTTGAGTAAACACCTGAGCTTTATATTTCGCTAAACCATTAACTTCACTAGGCTTTGGTGAAACAGAAAAAGTCACAGAAAACTTTTTCAAACCACCTTGGCCAGTAGTTAATACTTGTTGGCCAATCAGTTGTTGCAAGTTTGTATCGGTTTCATCATCAGGAATAAGCGGCAAACCCACTTCAGTCACCGTTAAACAAACCGCATCAGTGGCATCTTCCTCATATTGAAAGCGCCATTTATCAAAAGTGAGTGCCCAGTTGCTGCTATCCACCACTAATTGCTTGCGCCAACTGCTATCGAGTAGATTTTCCTGATCATTTAAAAAGAGCGCTAATCTCTTGTTAAAGTCTTCACCTTCTAGCTGCAGGTCATAAACAGTTGCAATCGCTGATTTCTCAGAGCGGTTTATAATTTGTACACACTCGCGATTTTTAACTAATTTGCGTACCAACATGGAATGGTCTTGATGCAACTCAAGATCAGGAATTAGCCCCAGCTCGTAAAGAGCAGCACCAGCAATACTTGGATCAAAGCCATTAACCTTAATTGTTAGCGCGTATCGCAACCATTGATAAGCACTGAGTTTTAACGCCGCCTTTTCTTGAAGAATGAAGTAAATTTCGTCTAACAACCGCTTAATCGGATCAGGAGATTCAGCCTTTACTTGATTAAACGCAAGCCTATAAGCATCTGAAATATCAATTTGTTCAAAGGTCGCAGCACCAAAAGAGTCTTCAGAGGACGTTTTTAATTCATTGGGTACAAAAATCAGTAATGGCTGGCGAAGCTGGCCGTGTTCATCAGGGTTTCGCAGTTCAACAAGCTTGGTGCTGGTAACCGAAAAATTACGCGTCGCTTTCTCTGCCAATACGGCAACCTGGGCATACTCAACCGCACCTGATAAGACTTCACTAAGCTGATACATCAGCTCTGTTTCTAAATCAGATACCTTCATGCAGTGGCCCGCACCGCGAGTTTCTAATAACAACTTAAACTTAGGTACAAGGACACTGATTAAGCTGCCATCAATATCTGACTTAATAACGGTTTGAATTCCCTTAATCATGCGTTATGTCCTTTCATACTCTCATTTTGCTTACTATTTATCTGATACCTTGGAGTAACCGTTTGTGTTACATACGCATCAGAAAGATCGCGATAAAAACCAATTTCTCGTAACCGGCGTTTAAAACCAGATAAGTTATCTCTAAGCGCTTTATTCACATCAATTGATGACTCACAGAAAGCATCTGTATCGGGTAACGAGTCAATAAAGATGCCATATCGTTCTTTTAAGAAAGTTAACAGCTCATCAACTCTTAACTCCTTAGTGTGAAAACCCAAGTCACCACCTTTGGTGAGTACTGCCAGCTGTAACAACACTTCTAGCAGTCGTCCATCAACGCTAAATCGACGTCCACCAGTGCTACCACTTTGTTGTTCTAGCAAAGCACCAGGTTTATTCTTGAGCATAAAACTATCTAGATTTTTGACTAAACCAGAACGGATTGCATTACCTTGTACAAACAACAAAATTTCTATGTAGGTTTCATACTCAGGTAAGCCGAGCTGGGTAATAGCATGAATCTCTGGGGGAATATCCTCTGACTCATGAGCAGATGATACTGACGCATCTAAAATTCCAGCGTTGCGCTGACCAAAAAACTGATCGCGCTCTTGCTCTAACGGCGACTCCAGCAGAGTGAACAAATCAGGCACTGACATTTGTTTTATCGATTTTGCCCCCGATAATTTACCTTTTTTCGATAGATACTCTGCAAATTCGTCGAGTTTTTTAACGCCGAAATAGGCTTTAATAAAAGCTGGAATACGCTTGTAGTGTAACGTCGCACTTTGCTCAGCCATCGATTCACTCAAGCTATTAGCGCCATTTGTCATGTCCACATAGAGCGCCGTCTTTTGTTTATTGCTCTCTTGGAGATTACGGCCCTTACTCTTAGCCAAAGCCGGTAGCAACTTAAACAATTTCAATTGGTATAGCGCCAGGTGAAAGGCTAACAATATCTTTATGTACTCAACCATCACTGAACGAGGAATATACTGGCGATACGTCAGAAGCTTAATGATATCTTCAGCTAAAATATCCGCAGCTTGTTGATTAAGCGGCGCAAACCGTTCTTGTAAGTCAGCATGATCCGGCGCGTCAGACTTTACTTGATCAGACAGTCTTAATATTGCCTGCGTTTCAACATCTACTTGCGACGAACTATCATACTGACCTGTCGTAGAATCGACACCAGCAAAGAAAAACTGTTTGAGTCGGTTAATCGCGGTCTGACCATTATTGGCATGGTAAAGCAACTCATATACTTGCTTAGAGGCACCATAATCCCGACAATTTTTAGGATTTCGAAACAAATAAGTATTGCCGTGAAGTGGTCTCGGCGCAGCAACCGCTTCGTTCGCCTTGCCACGATTAATTAAGTCCACCAAGTGGGTTTCAATCCACTTTTCAATAGTAATAGGGGCTTGAGAAAAGTTTTTAAAATGCTTTCCATTACGAGAGTCTAGAAACTCGTCTTTAAACAACTCAACCGTCATACCTTTAGCACTTAGTTTACTAGAAGCGCCATTGTGCTTTAGCCGAGCGAATAGATGAGTTAAGACCCTATCCATTTCAACAATTTTGTAATCAAGATAGCTCACTTTATTGGTGCGAAAAGCCTTATCTTTTTTACCTAATTTCATGGCTGAACCTCCGCTACCAATCGTTCTAATTGCAACACACCACCTTCGTCGCGGGTTATTTTTTCGTACTGTTGGCCGTTGGTAGTTAGCAAAACCTCTTGATATGGTGCTGAAGCCAATACGTTCTTAAATACGGTTAAACTTAAATAAAAACTCTGCTCCGCTTGCGCCGAAGGCACGTAGCCTTGATTAAGACGATGCAGCATTTCAAACAAGTCCAAATCTAATTCCAACTCTGCGGTAAGGCCGGTTGCATCTTGGTACTTGAGCAATAGTGACTGCGGACTATGCTCCACAAATGACGAGTTCATCGCTGAGTCTTTCACTTCAATGGAAAAAACATCCGATGGGAATAAGCGATAACTTCTAATAGTGCCTAAGTGTACCTTACGTACTTGCATCGCCAGCTGGCCGTTAAAATACATCGGATTATGCAAACCTTCGCCACGGTTAATTGCATTAATGGCAAGCGATTTCGCTTCATTTAGTAACGTACTGTCTTCGAGGTAACGTACTAATAACTTCGCTGAACGATAAGGCAGTAATGTTTGCCAATTTTCTCCACGGCGCTCAAAGTAGGCCTTTCTACGTAACATCCCCACAACATTACGATGAGATTGATAGCGTTCTTTACTCTCACTTAAGGCAGTGCCATTAGGTAAGCTCTGATGTGCATTCGCAAGCAACTGGCTTTCGTGATCACTGCGCTGTTCAAACTGCAACCAATCAACAGCATCTAAACCTAAAAAGTCCAGTCCGCGATCTAAGCGAACGTCAGACCCTTGAGCAATATCGGTTTCTCTTAGCAGCTTTAACAATCGATCTTGCGTATTTTCGCTACCGCACCAAGCGTTAAAGTAATAACCATGTAGAATTTTGTTGGCTTCGCCATTGGCGTATATTTCTTTAATTTCGTTACAGGAGTATTCACCGACTAGCGTATAACTCAGTGCCGAGCGTAAATCTCGCATCGTGATATGTAGCTGTTTGCGTAAACTGGTCAGTTTGTAAATATACTTCAAACGCTCGATGACTTTAGGGCCAGTTTGCTCGTCTTGAAAGGTAGCAATATTGTGCTTAACGTAGCATTTGTCTTTTAGCGCACAATAATCACAGCCTTGCCAAACCTTGGCCGAGGTCATTTTTCCGATGATTCGCTCAAAAATAGACTTAGGTTGACTTTGCGTCGAAGCCAGCACATCGCGCATATTCAGGTTTACTACCGCTACGTCATTTTGCACTGAGCCATCTTTTAAACTTTGCTCAACTACGGCTTTTAGAGCAGAAAACCTTTCTGAATGTTGGGTTAAAAAGTCGACTAGCCGACCTTCGTTAATGGCAATTAACCGGGTCTCGTGATGTGGCCATGCATTTGAATCGTTACCTTGATAGACGCTAAAGAACTCTTCGAGTACCGCGTCATTATCTTTGTTACCTTCGTCTTGACTACCATCGTAGTTGGTCAGGTATTTATGACCATTTATTTCAAACCAGCTGCCATTCCCTTGTGGGTTGAGGTGAACCGTAACTCCTTGCGCTTTAACCTGCGATTCCAATTGCTGCAAGAATGCTGTTTTGCCGTCACCGGCATTACCAGTTATTAGCACTAAGCGCAGTTGCCCAGCCAGAATTGCTGGTGCAAGCTCGGTATCTAAGGCGGTTTCAACGTAAATTAACTTTGCGTAATCATCTAAGCCACGGGTGCCCGCATTTGAATGCCGACTTTGGCTATACAGCGTCAGCATAAAATCATGAAACGCAGATTTACTTGGGTTAGAGCCATCCGCAAGTGGCGGCAAATGAAATTGCGAAGTACTTTCTTCCGATAAAGTTTGCGCCTTTTTCAATTGCTGGACTTTATTCAGTGCTTTCAGCAATTGTTCGGCAGATTCAAAACGGTCAACTCGTTTTGGGGCGATCAGTTTGAGCAGGACCGCCGAAACATCATCGGTTAAGTTAAAGCTCTGGGTAAACTCACTAGGGTGACGAGCTAACTCGTCCATAGGTGGGCACTGCACATTGGCCCATGGGTATTCACCTGTCATGGCACGATACAGGGTAATGCCCAAGGCATATAAGTCCCTATCAACCAAATCAGAGGCTTGCGGTGTTTCAGTCATGCTTAAATCTGGTGGTAAATACTTCCGTGAACCGCCCCCTAAGGTTAGGTCTTCAGCATCTACCGATACATTAAAATCGATGATACGAACTTTACCGTCTTTCCAAATCAGGTTTTGTGGCTTGATGTCACAGTGGAAAATATTGTGATCGTGTAAATGCTGTAAACCTTCCGCTACCTGCTTAGCCATGGTCCACACTTCGTGTGCCGTTAATGAGCGTTGCTGGATCAGTTCACTGACATCTAGGCCTTCAAGGTACTCAAAAACAATATAAGGAGGACCTTGATTAGGAAGTACGTCTGCATCGTACACCTTTACCACATAAGGGTGCTCTGGCAGTTTAACCAAGGTGCGGTATTCCTGCTTTAAGCGCTCTAATACCGATTCTCTATCATTCAAAATCAGTTTCACTGCGCGCGAAACATCCCCAAAGGTATCCGTTACCTTATAAACGATACCAAAACCGCCAGGTTTACCCAGCGGTTGCTGTACGACGTATTTATTAGTTAGCTGGTAGCCGCTCGGTAAACGCTTGTAATTGACTGAAAGCTCATGGTTATTCTGCGTTTTAACACTCAGCTGTTCGGGTTTATTAGGCTCAATTGTTTCTACTGCTGCTTTGGGTTGCCAGAGTGCATTAAATTGCGCCAGCGCATCTTCAGGGCTTGGCCGTTGCGGTGCATCTTTGTGACATAAGGTTTGCAGCCAATCATCAAACTCTACTGGTAGCTGTTTATATCGCTCACTCAACTTTGTACTGAGCAGACACGATTTCTCAATAGCTTGCGTGACCGAATCAAAGGCCGCATCACCACTAAACAGCTCAAAAATAACCAGACCTAAACTGTACATATCCGAGGCGCAGCTCGCTGCATGGCTATCAGCCCAGAGTTCGGGGGCTTTATAACGGTTTGAGATCCGCTGCTGTACTTCGTCTGCAATCGTGGTGGTGTTTTCACTCCCTATCCGAGCGTAGTCAAAATCAATCAGCCTTGGCTGACCATCGGCCCCCATTAAAATATGCTCAGGGGTAATATTGCGATGGACTACGCCATTGCGGCATAAATGCGCTAACGCCAACAACAAATCATTAACGATGCGCTTTTTCTGATCCAATGTGAGCAGCGAGCTTGCGTCTTTAAGCTTTTTGCTGAGGATTTCGCCAGGAATATCATCCGTTAATAACAAGTATTTATCTTGCGCTTCGGTAACAAAGAAGTCTTTCACACCAATAATGGCGGAATGCGAGGGCATTTTTGCAATGGCACGATACGCGTTTTCAATCAGGCGCTTTTGCTTGCTGCGTTCTTCATCTGGTAAGTAAGGGTCGGCTTTATAGGCTTTAGCCAGCACAGTGCCGCCTTTGCGACCAGCGGTAATGTTAAATACACGGTATTCCGTAAAGTACTGATTATCGGTCAAGGTTTCAGCCACTTCCCAGTTACCAAAACGTACACCATGGCTACGCTTTTTGGCCGATTTACCCAAGGCCTCTGCGATAATCTGAATGTACTTAGTCACATTGCGCTCAAAGCGCTCTGGAATACGGGCACTGTCGGTGAAGAAACGGGTGCTGTTTTTTAGTGCCACTACATGGCCGCGCTCGCGATCTTCTGGGTCCTTGAACTCGCAATCATCTATGGTGAGCACCACCGCAGTATCCACATAGATGTTTTTTAAATCTCTATTTGCGCGATTCTGCTTACAAATGAGGCCCGATAACGACTTTGCATTGCCGCGTAATTTTGGCAATGGCGAGCGATAGCTGTTGTGGGCGGTGTGCCACATGGTACCGTCCACCTCAACTTGGCCGTGGATGCCCTTGGCATCCACCAAGTAAATAGCATGGGGTGCAACAACACAGATATCCACTTCAAACAGCTGGTCATACTGTTCAACTTCAAAGCTATGAATAATAAAGTAATCGTCTGGCAACTTTTCTTTTAACCAAGCGATGGCTTTACGCTCTTCATCGTTAACCACATCACCAATTGCAAATACCTGTGCCATAACCTCTCCTTAATGCTTTGGTGCTGCGGCTTCTATTGCGTCTTCGACCAATTTGATTGCCTGTCGCTCATACGATTGAGCGTTATCTCTCATCTCTAAGGCTTTTAAACTAATCTCACCAATTGCTTCTATTTCCTTAGACCCCAACTCGAACGGAATGAGCACATCTTTAATTATATTTTCGTCAAAATGTGGAATTGAACCACCGTAAGTTAGTGCAGCAACTTGCTTGTAAGAAGTGTCACTTAAAAGAAATGCATACAAAAACGCAGCTTTTACTGAATCATTGGCGTAAAGTCTTACTAACATATGCGTAGTCGTTTTGTTATCTAAGTTACGACCTACCCAAACAGGACGACCTGTTAAGCCGCCTTTCTGTCCGAACGCTTGCACCAGAACAGTGCCATACTTCAAAAGCACATCATCGTACTTTGATGTAGTTTTGGACAAGATGCCTTTTGCCTCAGGCTCTTTACAGAAAAGTGATGCGCCTGTGAAGTACTCCGCGCCATAATTTATATCATCAATGTGAATTCGCTTAAAAATCCCAGGTAAAAATGTTGAGTCACAAAAATCACCGATTGTCATATGTCGATTGTTCTTGATTGCACGCTTTAAAATCTCCACTCTAGGATCATGAAAAGTGACATCAAATCTCTTTAACAGATCAGTAGACTTAATTACTGTGTATTTGGCATCGCTTGCCAATTCTTCATGATAAGGAGCATCGATTCTTCTGACTAAGTCTGACAGCAACTCCGATGAGTCTTCATAGAGCTTTATTGATTTCTCCATTAATTCATTAACCTGGCTCTCAATATTTTTTGAAACTATTGGAACACTAAATCTCGCCAAGTCTTTAACATCTAAATGCTGAATAATAGATCCATAAGTTCCCATCTGAATAATTGGCTTGCCAAATTTTCCATTCATTAATGCGTAAACATAGCCTGGCAATACCTTTGAATCATCAATCGTGACCTTAATAATATCACCACATGCAAACAAATTTTCCATATCCCCAGAGATGTAAGACATTCTGCCAATGCTTCCTGCAGCGCTTACAAGAATATCCCTCTTCTTAACAAAGCATTTCTTGTCAGTATTTGCGATCTCAGAAGACAAATACGGAAGATTAAACAAATGCATGTGAAGCATATTGCTTGTATTGAGAAAGCCAACTCCATTATCTTTATCTACAAAAATTCTCTTTAGTTGTTTTCCTTTATACAAGCTCGATATATCACCTAAAGGCTGTTTTTTGATATTTAGATTTACAATCGCAGCCCTCGCTTCAAAAGCAGCTGTCATATAGGGGCTGCAATCAAGTCTAGTTTTCTCATCAATTATATTCTTTGATGTAATGGTTTTCACTATCATGCGTAAACCCTCGGATACCAAGCCTGAATCTGATGTAATAAGCTATTAAATGACTCATCTTCACAACCACGAAAAGACACATCTTTGGCAATGCGCTTAAACAGCTGAGAGTGGGTCTTTTTCCGCCCCCAGTTTTGGCCTCTTACCGCATCAATTGCTGCTTTAGGATCGGTGGGTTTGAGCACTTTAGTATCAAAACCTGAGATCATACCGATGGCTCCGGATTGTTAGCACGGAACTTTTTCCACGCTTTGGCAATTTTAGGCAAATCATCATCTAAAATTTTGCTGCGACGTTTCAGCTTACGCACCACATTTTGGCCATTAATGCGAATACGTTCTTCCACTTCTTCTTCGATCACTTTTTCTTCACCATCAGAGTGACGCTCATACAGTGTGTTACCCCGACGGTCGAAACCTACTTTTTCTGCAACCGCCATAAATACCGGGTATTCGGGCTCTCCACCGATGGCAATAGCATCTTTTTCAGTATCAGTTTTCTTTTTCAAGAACAGCAGACTAGTTAAGATGTTTACGTTAGCTTCAACGATAAATGACTCAACAGGTAAGTCGACACAACCAAGCACCCAGCACTCTTGCATTAACCACCAGCGAATATACTCGTCACCTGGGTTACCCAAAATACCGTCTGGTAACACTATACCCATACGGCCGCCTTGCTTAAGCCACTGCACACAGCGCTCGATAAACAGAATCTCCGGTGATACAGCATCTTTACGCCTATCAGTTTTTCTAAAGCCGCCGTTTTCAGTGCGCTCCCAAATGTACGCAAGATCAAATTGCTCTAAAATTTGTTTGTCGGTCACCGGAATATCTGAACCAAACGGTGGGTTAGTTAAGATGACATCAACACTACCGTCTTTACCGCTAGAATCACCAACGGGGATCTTGCTCTTCGCTGGTTCGACGCCTTTCAAATGTCCATGCGGATATTCAAGTGAGTTCATATGGTAAATATTTGCCATCGCATTACTTGCCATCACCACGTTCATTTGCGACGCGCGACACAAGAAAGGGTCAAAGTCACAACCGAACAGGTTATTTTCTGCGAATTTCTTTATTTGCTGCTGAATTGAAATGAATTCTTCGGTGGTTTCTGCACCTAGTTTAACCTTTTCCTCTTCATGTAACTGCTTGTTGATATAGCTTAAGGTTTGCTCAAGAAATCCACCGGTACCGCATGACGGGTCCAGCACTTTTTCATGTGGTTGCGGCGCCATCATTTCTACTATAAGTTTGATCGCACCACGCGGGGTAAAGTATTGTCCGCGATCTCCACGTAGGTTGTCGCCAACCACTTCCTGGTAGGCGGCACCTTTGGCGTCCATTTCAGTACGGGTAAAATCGTACTTGGCAAGCTCAGACACCATGAATGCCAACGCCCGATCAGACAACGTAATTTCTTCGTTACCCGAGAATATCTCCGGGTAAGCTTTCTTTACCTTTTCAAATAGCGGGTTAATTCGTGCTCTAATTCTCTTGCGGCCTTCGTCGTCAAATTGTTCTGTAGGTGATGCCCAAAACTCACGGTCTCGATTGCCGATACGCTCATCGTACATTTTTGAGAAGATGAGGTATAAGAACTGCCAGAATGCTGCATCTTTAGGCATCCCCTCATTACCGTGAATAAAATTATGACAACGACGGAATGCAGTAAGTAGCATCTCACGGTCAGCGGTTCTTAGCTGTGCGTTTGATGCAACGTCTCGACTCCCCAAAGTCTCATCAGCTAATGGCCAATCGCCAACTGCGTTGAACTTGGTATCGAATCGCGATTCTTCTTTTTCAACAAAGAAAAATTCGATGCCGTTGGTCCATAAACCCCACTGGCACTTTTCTAGCAGGTACTTATCACCAACCTGTTCACGCATCATATCTTCCATCAACTGCAGGTCTTTATGCGCTTGGTCGTGATCACGCATTTTTACTGCGGATTTTTTGCCTTTTTTCGGCTCTTTATCACAGATAACAATGCGGCGGATATTTTCAGGAATATGTTCAGCACCATGCTCGAAAATAGCGATATCAATTTTCTGCTGCTTGCCGCCAATTTTAACTTTTACATCAAGCTCCATATCTTCAGCGCTTATGCCGTATTCATGGAACAAGGCGCGTAAGGTTTTTTGACGAACCAATTCTTTAGGCGTTTCTTTGATAGGATTATTCGTTAGGTAATCCAGCATCATGCCATCTTCAATGGCTAGTACTTCTTGCTGATTTAAATGATTAGTGGTTGTCATTACTTACTCTCGTTAATTACCTTTTCAGTTGACGACTTTGAAAAAAGCCCTGAATCTATAAATCGAATTACTCACACAAATTATCAAGTTCGACTAGCCTATCTTTTCTACGATTTCTTTATCAAGTAACTTGATAGCTGTACAGCCAAGACTGTTTTTTACATGTATCACATCAACAATAAACCTTTTGTGTTTTCTCGCGAAGGATGCCATACAGCCATAAATCACGCTCTTTCCTCTTTATTTTTTGTCCACTTTAAAATACTGAGCATTCGGTATTGATTGGAGAGCGATTTTCAATCATCGACAACTGATTTTATAGCTAATGTCTACCCTATCATGATTATAGTGTTTCTCAACTGATTTAGGTTGAAACGGAATTATTTTGTGTAGTATTAGTACAAGTTGGCTTTGTTGCACTGAATAGCCGCCAAAATTTTAGAAACACAAGCCCATCTTTTGATGCGCTTTTTCATAATCTAATGGAGAAAGCTGACAATTGGAACCATGTCTGCGTTTTGAATCTGCTATTTGAATCATGTCTTACCTTACCAGACTAAAAAAATAAGGGAGCCAAAGCTGAACCGTACCGGGTTTGTCGGAGACCAACTTTCTTGAGAGAATGTTCCAATGACAAAACCAAAATATACCCCCTGAAATCAGAGAAAGAGCGGTTCAATTATTGATTGAATCTGAAAAAGATTATCCTTCTACTTGGGCTGCAATCACAGCTATTGCACCTAAGATTGGTTGTACTCCTGAAACATTGCGTGTTTGGTATTTAAAGCATATGGATCAACTAAATCCTGCCAAAGTACAACAGATATCTGACCAAGAAAAAATGAAGCAAATGGAACGTGAAATTAAAGAATTAAAACGTGCCAATGAAATTCTACGTAAAGCAGCCGCTTTTTTCGCCCAGGCGGAGCTCGACCGCCCACACAAATAATGGTGGATTTTATCCAGAACAATAAAGATCGATATAGTGTTGAAGCGATTTGTAGAATTTTACCGATTGCAGCTTCGACCTATTATCGGGCTTTAGATCTCGYTGACAATCCAGAACATCGAGCGAAACGTGCTCTGCATGATTTACATCATGCAGAGCAAATCAAACGTATTTGGAAAGAAAGTTTAGGTCGATATGGTGTGCGTAAGGTCTGGCAACAATTGAAACGTGAAGGTTATGTTATCGCACGTTGTACAGTTGCTCGATTGATGCAGAAGCTAGGTATACAAGGTGTTTGGCGTGGTAAGAATAAACAAACCACCCGTAGCCGAGATGATCAAAAACGAGCAGATGACTTAGTAAAACGCAATTTTAATGCAGATCATCCTGACCCTTGCGAAGCAATGCTTCTCAGGTCGCTGACTTCACGTATATTCAAACTCATTCAGGCTGGGTCTATACCGCCTTTATTATTGATGTGTTCTCGCGAGCAATTGTTGGATGGAAAGTATCAACACGTATGAATACAGATATGGTGCTCGATGCACTGGAGCAAGCATTGCATGATCGAGGCATGCCAAAGAACGTGATTCATCATAGTGACAGAGGCGTGCAATATCTTTCCATTCGTTATACCAATCGTTTAGAAGCAGCAAATTTACGAGCATCAGTCGGTACGACCGGTGATTCATACGATAATGCTTTGGCTGAAACGGTGAATGGCTTATACAAAACAGAGGTGATTGAATATTTAAAAGCGGATTGGCAAGGTTTAGCGGATGTACAACTTGCGACATTAAACTGGGTAGATTGGTTCAATAAAGAGCGTGTACACAGTGCACTGGGTTATGTATCACCTTTTGAGTTTGAAGCAATGTACTATGATAAGATTAACCCGTTAGGTCAGGTGGCCTAACTTAAATAAAAAAGTCTCCGACAAACCCGGTACGGTTCACATAAAACATCAGTAATGACTTCTACCTGTTTTAGTTCTTTGATCTCCATATGCAATTCCTTGTAAATCCAACTTAAATATTCTAAATATTAACTAAAAACATAATTCAATAGGGTTTTAATTACCGCTAAAAAGATTAAAAACACTATATATAGTGAAATTTACAATTTAATAACACAATATAGGGTGCGCAACCCTTGACTCTCCTATAAAAAATACGTGAATATTATAGCTTATTTTTCAGCCACTTGGCATAAATATGGGGAGACATCAGCATATGTCTATAAAAAAAAAGCTATTGAAAGTCATCGTGTATCTTCAAAAAACTTACAATTAATGTGTTATCCAAAATGTATGCATGCGTACCAAATCTGGATAGCTTTATTTTTCCAACTGAGTGATAAACAGCAAAGCTATCACTTGAATTTAACTTTTAAACAGAATATCGAAATCCCGCTCCTTACCACTAAAACACCTGATCACTATTTTTTTAGTAGTCATTTCAGCTGGATCTATGCTTATTTTTACAATAAGAATAAAAATGAATTTAAGTTCAGAGCTTATGAGAAAAATAATTCCTACCAATTCACCATCCAGGCTTTAAGCGAAGTTAGGGCCTTACTGTGTTCCGGATTACATCACTCAATTCATGGCTTAGATATCATCGCATATTGGCTAAATGAACAATACTTAGCCGCACATCTTCAGGAAGTTTTCGGTCAGGAAGTTTTAACTATCAATCATCTACGAGAATTATCAGGGCTATCTAAATCCAAAAGTCCAGTAAGTTCTATTTCAAATTATGCTGGTCCACTTTCATTAGAAAAAATTCTGGCTGGAATATCATCATGAACGGATATAGTTACTTAGAAGATACTCAAGAATTAAAGCTTGAGCCGTTTCGAGAATTCTATCAAACACTAGCAGAAGCAAAGCTTGAAAGTTTTCAAAATTCAATCAAACTCAATGAGTTCATTAAACCTACTAAAATTATTGAACTTAACAATATTATAAATCAAAAACTTGTAGAAAAATCAATCAGTGAATATCCTCTCATTCATTATCTTATTGCAGTCATTAATACGCCTTCAGCATATCAAGCTAATGCCCTGAAATGGGCCATTTTTAATATTCAATGTATTGAATTGCTTGATAGCAAAGAACATGCAGCCACTGTAGCTAACCTCTGTAGACGTTTTCGTTTAGCCAGCAAAAAACAGGAATACCATTGGCTTTATAACTTATTACCACCTCTCCCTATTGAGTTGGAGGATCTGCTTAAGTTTTTAAATAAAGCTGAAACAGAGAATAGAGAGTTACTTAACCGCTCCACACCAAATTTAGATGAAAAACAAATTGGCCAGCTGGCAAATCTACGTGTCATCTATCAATATGTCTTTACTCAGTCTGAACGTTTAAAACGAAATCGCCAAAGCAGTTCAGGTGCCAAAGAAGCTCCTCAAACTGATGTTCAAAAGATATCAAGAATATCTCTCGATGATGAACAAACGTATCAGACTCATTTTGAAAAAGGTACAGCTAAACAACCACGCGAAGATAAAACTATAGAAAAAGTTGAAGATCATAATTTTGAATTTAATCCTCTTGAGCAATACTCTACTACAGCTCAGGTCAATAATCTTAAGAACAAAGTTCTGCATCAAAACAAGAATCAGTTAATGAGCAAGTCAAATCCTCGTGTCTTTGATTTGCCTACCGCACAGTATATTATGCGAATTTTGTTTGAACAGGCAGAAACCTCTCCAATTCATGCCTTACTTTTATTTTCAGTACTCAGTTTGACGCATTATAAAGAGCTATTAGTATTTCGGAAAAATTTTCGTCTGAGTTCAAAAAGAAAAGAAATTACTTTTAGCCCTGAAAACTTCTATTTTCGGCAAAGTTTTGATAACTCTAAATTTAAAGATGCTTTATTAAAAGAATATATGATGAATATAGGAAACTCTTTTACCATCCCCTTACCCAAAGTTTATTTTGATCAGATTTTTCAACTAAAAAAGTGGGATAAAGCTGATATTGATTCAGATGTACAAGAATATTTACGTAGAATCAGTGACGGCCTTACTTTTCATTTAACAGCTCGAAACCTTCCTCGTTTAATCAGCGATATCACGTTGAATGAACTCGGATATGAATTGGAAAGTAAATTACTTAGTGGAGAAAACGTTAATAGCTACACCCCAAGCCATTACTATTCAATGAAAATTGTTGATATCCTCGATATTTATAGCCAAACGCTTTATCTGGTTTGCCCGCAACTCGACACTAGTTATATCGAAGAATTTAAATCCCCTGTTACTTTCGGTAGTCAGCAAACGCCAGACCTGCCTCTGGTTAAATCCTTTTTTAAAGAGCTTGACAAGCAAGTTCGGGGAAACCCTAACCCTTTTAATACACTGAAATATTATTCAATTTGGCTATGGTACGTTTGCATGATTATGACATCTGCCCGACCAAATGATGCCTTTCCCCCGAATCTCGATTATCTTGATCTCGACAACTGTTTGGTGGCTGTTGCAGATAAAGAGCAACGTTATTCGGGTACCATTGGACGCTACCTACCATTTAATAATTTTCTTCGTGATGAAATACAGTCTTATCTGAAATATTTAAAACAATTTCAGAATCTTATGAAGGCTTGTGCTAACCAAGTAAAAACAGCTTTAATTCAAGAAATCTTTGATGGTCAATGCCCCTTTCTTGTATATCCCAAGACTGAAGGATATATCCGAAATTTAGAGCTTGCTGATATTGAAAAGAACAGTCCAACTATAGTTTTGCAGCGCAATTGGACTCGCCATTTCGCTCGCTATTTTTTTGCACAGCACTGCGATGAAGATATGCTGAATGGCATCTTTGGTCACGATGGGCCCATGCAGGAACTTTTTGACCGCTATTCGGGTTTTCAGGCAACCGATTACGATCACATTCGAGCAGCGCAAGACAAGCTAGTCGAACTCTTAAAGCTTAAAAGTATGTCTACATTTAATGGATTCCTGATTGAATGAGTAAACACCCACACTCCCTCAAAAGAATAAAAAAGCATAGAAAAAACAAAGCATTTCTTCTGAACTTGTTTAGTGAGAAATGTATAGAGCTGACGCCTGAGAACTATTCGGAAATTTGTCGTCAAGTTGATAATCAGCTTTTAGAACACTGTAAGTCAAACATCCGTAGCTATCAGATGGCACGTATAGAATTTGCTAAATATATCAAGCGCTTTAATCTTTCATCGAATCACTACTATCCAGTGCCTGCCGCTCCCGTAAGGTACGAAAGATCTCTGCCACTACAAAATATTGAAACCTTAAAACATGGCAAAAAGGTGACTCAATTTGCCAAAAATTTGATTACTTACTGGACAAAACATAATGACTTCAGTCTAACTCAATCACTTGGCTTCTGTTTGATCAGTTCAATATTATTTAATGGCATTTATAATGAGAACGAACTACAAAAGTTTTTAAAAATCATTTTAAAAACAAAGAAATTTCAAAGTTTTTTAAACCTGAATCATATTGTTTCACTTGATATCCCGAACCGGAATTTCGGTAATCAGCGTATAAATAACCCTGATTTTTCAGTCAGCTATACCAAAACGTTTGTGCTACACGATATTGTGAAATGCTGGATCTACAGACTAAAACATCAAAAATTTGATTTATTTTCGGATATTGAAGATGCAGAACATCTGATTAACGCTTGTATTATTGAATGCTTCCCTGAGGAAAAGGTGCGTTGTAAAGACCTGTTAAAATACGGTTTTTACTATACACAGTTCCTGAAAAACAGCGGGCTGGATCAAATGTCCATTTGTATCTTAAAAAATGAAATTTACAGTTCCAGTCCTCTCGAAAAACAATTAGCAGCTTATTTTGTTCAGGTTGAACAAGCTCATCCTAATAACAATAAGATTGAGAATACTTGTGAAAACCATCAGGCTCCCTCTATAACCAATATTTCAATGGATATAGCTGATGCTTTAGTAGAAATACGTCAAGCTATTCGTGCAAAAAACTATAGCGATCGACTCATAGAATTATATGCCAAGGAACAACCTCCAGCCTTGGAGCGTTTACTGCTATGGACTATTCTGCGCTCAAAATTAACAGAGGCACAACTTGACTGCCTTAATCAAATTATCCAACAGTTGCAACGATTTAAACGTAAGCTTATACAAGCAGATTTTCAGCCAATTAAGCAGAGTTCTCTAAATACCATGTTTTCACAGTTTGCAGTCCATTGGCTGCAGGCAACGCAAGACAAAGATATTTCATCATTTTCAGATGCTGATTTTGAAGATCTGTATGGAGAAATGCTTTTATTAAAGAAAGAAACAACTAGAGCGACTTTACAAAAACGTCTACAGGAGTTTCATCACAAACAGACCTTATTTTTTAAAGCACCTACTATCGATCTAGATAATTTAATCCAGGTAAAAATCTGCAGAACAGCATTGATCTCGCCCCATATTTTTCACCACGTGCTAGAGCAGCTCGAAAATACTCAAGATATTTCGATTCAGGATAAAAATATATTTAAACTGATTTTTATTCTAGGGTTCAGAGTCGGACTACGGATCAATGAAACATTAAATATCTTCGTACGTGATCTATTTATTAGTGAAGATGCAGTGATACTCACCATTCGCAACAATCGCAATAAAAATCAAAAAAGCTACTCAGCTTACCGCAAAATTCCCCTGCATCATCTACTTAAAGCCGACGAATTACATGCATTTAAAACATATAGTCAGAATAGAAAACGTCTGCTAAAAAAACAAGGAAAATCAGTTGCACAACCGCTATTTTTAAAACAGTCCTTAGAGGAAACTCATGAAAATGAAGTGAATTCCCTATTTAAACAATTGATCCAACCAGTTTTTGGAGAACACAATTTTACTTACCATAGTCTGCGCCATTCTGCATTTAATCATCTTTACCTGATTTTAAAAAACTCAACACTTGCAGATGCATTTACTGACTATAGCCCACATGAGCAATTACGTATCCGTTATGCATTGTTGCGAAACAGAAATAGTCAGCAAACCTGGTATGCACTCTCTCATTTTGCCGGGCACCTAACGCCTGAAACCACTTGTTCAAGCTATCTGCATTTAATGCATCTGGCAATTAGCTACCAGCTGAATCAAATGCACAGCCCGCTTCCTAAAGAAGCCTATTTTAATATTCTGAAACATGATGATTCTATTAAATATCCTGTTCAGCAGCGGGCGATCAAACAGTTTTTATTTGATCAACTCACTAAAGACCGTTACAGGCAACATGATCATCAATATCAACAAAGGCAACAGAAATCGCCTGATTCACTGATGCTAGGAGCTCATGACTCAGAGATGACTTTTGAATTATTGCATCACATTCTTGCAGTAGAAAAAGAGCAAGATCTTCTGTTACCTGAAGGCATTCCTTTGCAAATCGCGCAAAAATTACGTGCCAGAGCCCTGCATTTGAAAACCTCCTGTGTAAACCAAAAAAAATCATCGAGGTTATTTACCACAGATTTTTTAAGGAAAACTCCTGCTGCATTAGTTACCATGTTGCCAACCAATCAGGAGGAGAAAAAGGTCATTCACCATGTCCAGGAGCGTTATGCAAATGTACAAAGTAAATATAAAAAACAGCTTCATATGATCTACTCAATTTATCTTGAAAAAGTTCAGCCAAATTCAGCCCAGTTAATTTTTGAACTGAATGAAAAACGGCAACTGAAGAAACTTCTTTCTTTTATTCATAGCTTATTTCCCAAAAAATATCTTCATTTAGAACTCTCTCAGCAGAGCAAGACAGAGCTCAAAAAGACATTACAGGATTTAACATTACGGGCAGAAAACTTCAGCCTGAATGAAAATGAAAGGCGAATTAAATTCTGCTTCAAAGGTAAAGAGGCAAAAGCACTTGGGGTATTCAAATTACTGATGTATCTCATGATAGTTTCTCATCTTTAAGCTGTTTGTAATAAAAATTTGAACTATGAGAAATGGTAATCAAATAGTATAAACTCTAGATATCAGCAACGTCTGAAACAGAGATCAGTCATGCATAAAACACCAGAAAAAATTGCAAAACAAAAAAAGGTATTAGCTAAAGCTGTTTTATCATCTGCAAATCAACTTGGTTTGACACAGGGCCAGCTTGCTATCATTCTCAATTTAGATTCAATAGAAACTTTAAATTCGCTTGAGTTAGATCCTGATTCAAGTCAGGGAGAGCTCGCAATTATTTTAATTCGTATTGCAATATCACTAGATGCTTTAACAGGTGGAGAGGCTAAATGGATGCAGCATTTTATGAAGGCACCAAATAAGTTAACCAAAGGCATTCCAATAGAACAGATTCAGACTACTCAGGGATTAATTACTATATTAAACGTAGTCGAAGGGCTTCGGCTTCAGAGTAAATATTAAGATATACAAGGCCTTATTACACACAAAAAAAGTCATTGTTTGTCTAATAATTTAAATTTAAGGTATAAGAAGTTCCTCTTCTCAAGAGGTATACAACTGCCTCATTATTGATAACTGCCATACATATATGGATTCTATTAACTTAATTCGAGGCTAAATTGAATCTTATAAGTTCAATTTAGCCATTCAAGAATCATTATAAAAGTTTGCTATATAGCGAACATTAACTATTATTAGTTAAAAGTTAGAGATGGATCCGGAAATTTGAACAACTCCTATAAGTGATACTCTGCTCCTCAAATGATGTTATAAACATCAATATATGGAGTATTTTATGGCACGTAGACCAAGAAGAAATCATTCAAACGACTTTAAGGCTAAGGTAGCACTTGCTGCGATCAAAGCAGAAAAAACACTTGCTGAATTGAGTTCTGAGTTTGATGTTCATCAAAACCAAATTATTGACTGGAAAAATCAATTGATCTCAGCTTCCTCACAAGCTTTCGATCAATCAAAAGCTCCATCAGAACCTCCCATTGATCTTAAAAAGTTACATGCAAAAATCGGTGAGCAGGCATTAGAAATTGATTTTTTAGAAGGTGTGTTGAAGAAACTGGGCCGCTTCAACCACAAAAGTTAATCGATCACTCACTTCAGATTTCAGTATCTAAACAAGCTAAGTTACTGAAAGTCTCTCGTGGTTGTTATTATTATCGCCCAAAACCTGTTAGCTCATCAGATCTGAAGCTGATGCGATGTATTGATGAATTACATATGCAATATCCTTTTGCAGGCAGTCGTATGATGCGTGATTTGTTGAATCGTCAAGGGCATCATATAGGACGACGTCATACACGTACTTTAATGAAGAAAATGGGTATTCAGGCGTTATATTGCAAACCAAATTTAAGCCAGGCTAATCAAGCTCACCGTAAATATCCATATCTGCTCAAAGGATTGGCTATTCAGCGCAGTAATCAAGTGTGGTCTACGGATATAACGTATATCCCTATGGCAAAAGGCTTTGTTTATTTATGTGCTGTGATTGATTGGCATAGCCGCAAGGTACTTGCGCATAGGGTATCGATTAGTATGGAGGTGGATTTTTGTATTTCGGCTTTAAATGAAGCGATTGAAAAATATGGATCACCTGAAATATTGAATACAGACCAAGGCAGTCAGTTCACCAGTGATGCATTTATTGATGTATTGAAATCAAATGGCATTCAAATCAGTATGGATGGTAAAGGTCGATGGGTAGATAATGTGATGGTTGAACGATTATGGCGGAGCGTTAAATATGAAGAGGTGTATCTCAAAGCTTATAGCAGTGTCACAGATGCGAAAAAGCAATTGAGTGCATATTTTGAGTTTTATAAGTAAGCGTCCGCTGAACACACCTTCTGAATTCATCCTATAAGCCTTAATTTAGTCCCCACTTAGAAACAAGTGGGGACTTAAATTTATGACTACAAATAATCAGACATCCATCGCATCTCTTGCGAAAAAACGAAGAACATACAGTGCTGAATTTAAACAGCAGATCGTTCAGGCTTGTAAAGCACCGGACGTTTCAATTGCTTCAGTCGCTTTGCAACATGGATTGAATACAAATCTTGTATCM